>JAFMJA010000139.1 GCA_017853735.1 Burkholderiaceae bacterium
CGCTGGCAGCGCGACCTGACCGACTCCACCGTCTTGCGCAATATGGGCGTGGCCATGGGCTATGCGGTGCTGGCCTACCAGTCGCTGGAGATCGGGTTAAACAAGCTGGAGCTCAACCAGGCCAACCTGGCCGCTGACCTGGACAGCTCCTGGGAAGTGCTGGCCGAGCCGATCCAGACCGTGATGCGCCGTTACGGCCTGGCCGGGGCTTATGAAAAGCTCAAAGAGGCCACGCGTGGCCAGACTGTTTCTGCCGCCGACCTGCACGACCTGATCCGCAGTCTGAGCATCCCCGAAGCCGACAAGCAGCGGCTGCTGGCGATGACGCCTGCCACCTACACTGGCAAGGCGGCAGAGCTGGCACGCAGGGTCTGAAACCGGCGCTCCCCAGGCCGATTGTTGGATCTTTGTCCGCCGACCACTTGCTGACAGCGAACCGACCGAGCCGGCTGGCTGTGATGTCAGGATTTACGCCGGTTGGTATGCGCTGTCCCTAAAGCACCGACTCACAAACTTTTTCCATGGCCCTTAAATCCACTGTCTTCAAAGCCAATCTGCAGATCGCCGACATTGACCACAACTACTATGCCGACCATGTGCTCACCCTGGCCCGTCATCCGAGCGAGACCGATGAGCGCATGATGGTGCGCTTGGCTGCGCTGGCCCTGCAAGCCCATCAGGTGCAGGACATGTGCGCTGGTGATGGCAACCTGGCTTTTGGCGCGGGCCTGTCCGACCCCGATGAGCCCGATGTCTGGCTACGCGACCTGACTGGGCAAACCCGCTTGTGGATCGAGGTGGGCCAACCTGAAGAAAAACCACTGCTCAAAGCCTGCAACAAAGCCGATCTGGTGGTGGTGTATGCCTTTCACCATGCGGCCGAGGTCTGGTGGCGCGGCATCCAGAACAAGCTTGCCCGTGCCGACAGGCTGCAGGTCTGGCGCATGCCTTCGACCGCCTCGCAAGCCTTGGCGGGCCTGGCCCAGCGCAGCATGCAATTGCAGGCCACCATCCAGGAGGGCTCACTCATGCTGGGCGATGAGCGCCGCCATATTGATCTGGAGCCGCAGCGCTGGAAGTAGCCTACTGCGCCCCGCGCGGGGCACGTTCTGCGTAACGGTTGAACCGCCAGGCCTCAGCCTGCAAGGTGATGCGCTGCCAAACCTGGCGCTTTTCGGCAGGCCGCATCTCGGTCCAGCGTTGCACTTCATCAAAGCTGCGACCACAGCCTTTGCACACCTCATCACCCTGGCTGGTCGAGCAGATCGCGATGCACGGGGTGTCGGGCATGGTGTCATACCAGGCCAGCCAGGCCGCATATGCAGGTTCAGGCATGGTCTCCTCGGCCTGCAGCCGCCGCCGCTCGAACACCATCAGCGCATACACCTCGGCCAGCGCACGCACCTCGGGCGAAAGCGTGATGCCGTCGGGCGAAGGGCTGCGTTCACGCCAGTAGTTGATGGCAGCCTCAAGGTCGGTGATGAAAATGTCAGCCACGGAGATAGATGAAGGGTGGTTTCAATTTTCCTCTACCTGTGGCATGGCTGGTTCTAGCGCGCACACCAAAGTTTGCTTGACAGACCTGGCGGTTTTATGCTTTAATGTTCTTACGAAGGGGAGTAGCTCCCGCTTTTGCAGCACAAGGAGGTGTCCGCCAAAGGGCATTGCTGCAATAGCATCAGCAGGTCGTCATTACGAAGCAAGACTTCCGGCCTGTTGGACAAAAATCTGCATGACTTCATGTCGAGCAAGACCTTCGATTGGAACCTGGTGGTTTCGTCGAAGCGTATGCCTTGCTCATTGAGCGTGCCTGCCCATTGACATTGCGACTGCCAGGTTGTTGATCGAAACGACTTGGAGCACTGCAATGGAGTTTTTTTCCGCCCCCTGGTGGTCGGCCTTATTGGCCATCATCCTCATCGACCTGGTGCTTGCCGGCGACAACGCGATCGTGATCGCATTGGCTGCGCGTAGCCTACCTGCCCACTTACAGAAAAAAGCCATCGTCTGGGGCACAGTCGGCGCCATTGCCGTGCGCTCGGTCATGACTGTGGGCGTCGTCTGGCTGCTCAAGGTCCCGGGGCTGATGCTGGTGGGCGGCCTGGGGCTGCTCTGGATCGCCTACAAGCTGCTGGCCAGTAACGACGACAACACACATGACGGTCCGGTCGCTGGCACCTTCTGGGGCGCGATGAAGACCATCATCGTCGCCGACGCCCTGATGGGTGTTGACAATGTGCTGGGCGTGGCTGGCGCAGCCCACGGCTCATTCGACCTGGTCGTCCTGGGCTTGCTGATCAGCGTGCCGATCGTGGTCTTTGGTAGCTCGGTGGTGCTCAAGCTGGTTGAGCGTTTTCCCATCATCATTCAATTGGGCGCCGCCGTACTGGCATTCACTGCGGCCAAGATGATCGTCAACGAGCCGATGCTGGACGGTTTTTATGATCCGAACGAACTACCCAACACCGTGGCGCGCTGGACCACCTATGCCCTTGCGGTGATCGGCGTTCTGGCTGCCGGATGGCGCAGCGCCCACCAAGACCAAAGAGCCGGACGCCATGAGCGTCAAGAACAAGCGGCTTGAACTGAATCGCCAAGTTTTCCCCTGTCCTCAACCAACCACAAGGAGTAGATCATGGACAACATCATTGTTTATATTGACGACATGGAGTTCGCCCGGCATCAGCTGGTGCCGATGGAGAGCCAGTCAGGCGGTGAGCGGCAGCCCACCCACTGGATTGTGGTGGCCTGCCCCCCGCGCCTGACCCGACACATCAGCAAGTGGGTCAACCATGCAGCCCGTGAAAATTGGCGCAGCAAGTGGGCTGAGGAATTGTTCGGTCAGGTTCGCGCGGAGCTGATGTCGCAGGGCGATAGGGTCACCCCGGTGATGGCGCGCGGCCCGCTGATCGCGATGACCAAGAAATTGCAGGCCCAGCATGGCAATTGCCGGGTCCTTGATGCACGCCGCCCGAAATTTGGCCAAGATTTGCCGCCGGTCACGAGCGACCAACCGGCTTCACACGCCGCGCGCTGGAGCGTGCCGGGTGCGGTGGCCGGCATGGGCGCAGTGCTGGTGCTGGCCAGCGAATAGCTGCGCCTGGCAGCTGGCTTCAGGGGTCGGTGCTATGCTCACCGCTCATGAAGCTCTTTGCCAAGTGGCTGCTCAGTGCCATCGCCTTGTTGGCGGTGGCCTCGCTCTATAGTGGTGTGCAGGTTGCCAGTTTTGGCTCGGCCCTGGTGGCCGCTCTGATCATTGGCCTGTTCAATGTTTTTCTGCGGCCCTTGCTGATTGTGCTGACCCTGCCTGTCACCCTGGTGACGGTGGGTCTTTTTTTGTTTGTCATCAACGCCCTGCTGTTCTGGGCTGCCGCCAATATGCTGGAGGGCTTTCATGTGCAGGGTTTTGGCGCAGCCCTGTTGGGCTCTATCATTTATTCGGCCTTTGGCCTGGTGATCGATTCAGCGCTCGAGCGCCTGTTCCCGTAAGCGTGTCTCCACTTGGCGCAACCGGGTGTCGACGATCGACATTTCAATATAGTCTCCGCCCCCAGCTTTGCGCGCCATGTCTTGCGCCGCCCTGAGCCGGTTGCGCGCTGCCTCGTAGTCTTGATGAACGGCAAAAGCCTCCGCTTCGGCTCGCACCGCAGCCACCGCCCGCCCCTGAGCCAGATAAGCTGCAGCAATCAATTGCCAGGCCAGCGCATCGCGCGGGTGCCTGGCCAGCCAGGTCTGCAAATGTTGTGCCGACAAAGAGGCCTGTCCACTGCGGGCCAAGGCCTGGGCCCACAAAAAAAGCTCGGGCCGCGCCAGCGCTTGCCCTTGCTGCCTTAGCGGCGCCAGCTGCTCCAGGGCGCGCTCGGGCTGATCCCGTTTCAGCGCCAGCTCTGCCCCCAACAACCGGACCAGGCGCTCGGCAGCCGTGTCCTGGCGCACCAGAGCACGGAGCTGGTCAAACCAGGACTGGGCCTGCGGCAGGTCGCGCAGTTCAATGGCCGCCAGCACAGCCGCATAGAGATTGCCCGCCTGCTGTGGCAGCTTGGTGGGCTGATTCTGGCCGGCCCTGGCCTGGCTCAACAGGTTGCGCAAGGCGTCCTGACCCGACAGACTCAACGCGCGGGCACGCGCCACCACCAACGCGTGCTCCAGCGACATCGCCTGCGCCACCCTGCTGGCTTGCAATTGGTGGCGCGCCTGCATATCGGCAATCCGCTCAGTGGTCAGCGGGTGGCTGCGCAGGTAGGGAAAGCCGCCGGTGTCATTCAGGCGCGAGGCCTGTTGCAGTTTTTCGAACATGCTGACAAAACCCTGGGGCTCAAAGCCGGCCTGTGCCATCACGCCATAGCCCACCCGATCCGCTTCGCGCTCCATATCGCGCGAGAAATTGAGCTGACCCTGAATTGCCACCGCCTGACCGCCTGCGATCATGGCGCTGGCCGCCTGCGGGTTGGAGCCAACTGCCAGCGCACCCAGAATCATCGCTGCCAGCACCCAGGGGCCTTGTGCCTCCTGCCGTCCGACCATGCGGGCAATATGCCGCTGAGTCACATGGCTGAGCTCGTGCGCCATCACCGAGGCCAGCTCATCGGCACTGGTCACTGCAGCGATCAGGCCCAGGTGCACCCCCAGGTAGCCGCCGGGCAATGCAAAGGCATTCACACTACGGTCTCGTCCGAGCAGGATATCCCAGGCAAAACGCTCTTCCAGTTCGGGCAGCAGTTCGCCCCGTGCGCGAGCGGACACCAATAAGCGCTGCCAGACGGTTTGTACATAGTCGCCCAGCACCGGATCATCCAGGTAGTCCGGGTCGCGATAGAGCTGGCGGGCAATGCGGTCACCCAGTCGGCGCTCGGCGCTCAGGCTCATTTCCGCCCCATCCCCCAAGGCTGGCAGCGCAGCACCAGATTGGGCATGGATCGCTGTGGGCGCCTGCGCCATCAGGAGCGCGCAGGGCAAGACAAACCAGCGACAAAAAGATGCAAAACTCGACATGACCGTATGATGCGCGAAATTCAATAAGGTTTCGCAAATTTACCCATGAGTACCCTGACCCACTTTGATTCACATGGCCAAGCCCATATGGTGGATGTGGCCGAGAAGACTTCCACCCACCGTATCGCGCTGGCCGCTGGTCGGATTGACATGCAGACCGCCACGCTGTCCCTGATCGAATCTGGCAATGCCAAAAAAGGTGATGTGTTGGGCATTGCCCGCATTGCCGCGATCATGGCCGCCAAGAAAACCAGCGAGCTGATTCCGCTGTGCCACCCGCTGGCGCTGACCCGGGTGGCGGTGGAATTTGCCACCCACCACGCCAACCATGGTCAATCAGCGCATGTGGTGTGCACCGCCACGGTAGAAACGGTTGGCCCCACCGGCGTAGAAATGGAAGCACTCACCGCCGTGCAGGTAGGTTTGCTGACTATTTACGATATGTGCAAAGCGGTCGATCGTGGCATGACCATGACCGATGTGCGGCTGCTGGAAAAGCATGGCGGCAAGTCAGGCAGCTTTGTGGCGAAGAGGTGAGCCTCCTGGGGCGAAACATTAGCCAGCCAGAATTCTCCCCCTAAACATGCCGACTCCTGCTCAAGATTGAGCAGGAGTGGTGTGCGCTGACTTACTTATTGACCGGCGAATTGGGGTCGAGCAGCAAGGCCATGATGTGCTTCATTTGCTCTTCATTCAAAATACCTTTATGCCCAGCGCGCGGCATTTGCGAGCAGGCGTTGTAGGCCCGTGAGTTGTAGATCTTGCCCCAGGTGTACTGCACCACCGCAGCAGACTCCGGAGCGTAGGGGTTTTTTACCCCGCGGATCTTGCCGTAGTTGTATAGGCTGGGGCCCAGGGTACCGTAGGAGATTTCCTCCTTGCTGATCTGGTGGCAGTTGTAGCAGTTGCCGCCGTTGGAGGATCCTGCACTGTCCGACCAGGTCAGGCCGCGTCCATTCTGGGCGATACGTTCACCTTGCTTCCAGTCGCCCAGGTAATAGCCGCCGGCCGGCCATTTGATGGTGGCCATATTGGCCGCTTCGATCGACTTGGCGACTTTTTCATCGATGGGCTTGCCGCTTGCATCGGCCACCATGCACTCGCGGTTGGCGTCATCAAGCACCAGGCGATCGGTCTTGGCAATGCCCTGGTCGCGGAAAGAAGCCTTGGCCACATCCATGGTCAGTTTGTCGAGTTCGGCGCTGCTGGGCAGGGTGGTGCAGCCCACCAGTAGTAGCGAGGCGGCGGTTGCGGTGCCCGCGATGATGAATTTGCTCTGTTTTTTCATGAATTATTCTCCGCTCGTCTTAGCGCTTGATGGCAGGCGCGATGTTCTCGGCGCCCTTGGCGTTCACGCCCATGTAGCTGCCCAAGGCGATGGTGGCATCCGAGCCGAACAGCGGATAGGGGAAACGTTGCTGGCGATAGCAGTCGTTCAGACGCAGCTGCATGCTCCACATCTGGCCGTTGGAAACACGGTAGGCGGGCCAGGCGGCAAAGCCGATGCCGTCACCCGGGTTTTTGGTCAGGTTTGGCAAATCCTGCAAGCGGATGCGTTTGCCATCTTCGCCATGGCAGGAAGCACAAGAGAAGTCATGCGAGCCACCACGCATGAAAAACAGTCGCTTGCCCACTTCGTACATCACCTGTTCTTCGGCGTGTGCCTGCGACAGGTTGAACTTCAGCCCGCGTGACTCGGAGGCAACCCAGGTGGCCAACGCCGTCACGTTGGCCATCTCGCCACGGCCAAAGGGCGTTTTAGCGATATCGGCCGCATTGAGGCCTTGCAAGGTTTCCATGCAGGTCACCAGGCGCGACTCGAGGTCTTGCACCCGCTTGGTGTCGGCAAAATAGCGCGGCAGAGTAACAAAAGCTCCCTTCACCACGCCCGGGCCCTGACCCAGATCACACTGTTCCAGCGAGGCGTTTTTCGGCCCTCGTTTTTTCTTCCACAAGTCCTCGCCCTTGGCCTCGTAAAGCTCGGCAGGGTTGCCATCAGCCAACATGGCGCGGTATTCGGCAATGCCATCTGCGGCCGATTTTTGGGCCAGGGCACTACCCATGGTGCCCATTGCCAATGCAGTTCCAAGGGCGGTGGCTACAAGAATTAGTTTTTTCATCTCTGACCTTTCACTTCAACCATCAATCAGGACACCGTGGCCTCATCGGTGCGGGTGTCGCCCTTGTTGTCTTTCCAGCT
>JAFMJA010000140.1 GCA_017853735.1 Burkholderiaceae bacterium
TCAACGGCAATGGCTTGCAGCTTGTGCAACATGCCTACCGGCCCATGCCTGCCGCACTGCGCGCCGAGTTGATGGCCTTGAACCAAAGCGGGGCCAATGAATTACACCGCGCATCACTGGCTGCCAATGAACTCACAAGACTCTACGCAGCCCTGGTGAGCGATTTGCTTGGGCTTGCCCAGTTGACGGCCCACCAGATTTCAGCCATCGGCGCGCATGGCCAAACAGTGCGCCACCAGCCAGGACTGTACGACGGGACTGGCTACACACTGCAGCTCAACAACCCTGCCTTGCTGGCCGAGCTGACTGGAATTGATGTGGTGGCCGACTTTCGCAGTCGCGATGTCGCCGCGGGTGGTCAGGGCGCACCCCTGGTGCCTGCTTTTCATCAAGCTGTTTTTGGAGGTCCGGGGCAAACCCTGGCAGTGCTCAATCTGGGTGGCATTGCCAACCTGTCGGTCCTGGGCCAGGATCATGTGATCGGGTTCGATTGTGGTCCCGGTAATGCCCTGATGGACGCCTGGTGCTTGCAGCATCTAGGGCAGTCATTCGACGCGGACGGCCAATGGGCTGCCAGCGGACAAGTGCATTCCGGCCTGTTGCATGCCATGCTGGCTGAACCCTACTTCAGCCAAGCGCCACCCAAAAGTTCTGGCCGTGACTTGTTCCACTCCGGCTGGTTACAGGGGCACTTGAGCGAATTTCCCGAATTGTCGGCAGTAGATGTGCAGGCCACCTTGGCTGAACTGACTGCCAGCAGCTGTGCCAGCGACATCCTGCGTTACGCCGCAGGTGCTACCCGGACCATTGTCTGCGGCGGTGGCGCGCTCAACATCCATCTGATGCAGCGCCTGCAACAGAGACTGGCTTCGAGGGAGGTGGTGAGTTCACAGTCGCTGGGCTTGCCGCCCTTGCAGGTTGAGGCTGCCGCCTTCGCCTGGCTGGCACGCAAAACCATACGCCGTGAAACGGCCAGCCTGAAAAGCGTCACGGGCGCCCGTGGCGCCCGTGTGCTCGGAGCAATTTACCCGGCCTGAGCCAGGAAACGACTGTTCAGACAGAGAAAGAGGAACCGCAACCGCAGGTTGTGGTGGCGTTCGGATTCTTGATCACGAATTGCGCGCCCTGCAGGTCTTCCTTGTAGTCGATCTCAGCACCCAGCAGATACTGATAACTCATGGCGTCAATCAGCAAGGACACGCCATTCTTGCTCATGGTGGTGTCGTCTTCGTTGACCACTTCGTCAAAAGTAAAGCCATACTGGAAACCAGAGCAACCACCACCCTGGACAAAAACCCGCAATTTCAGATCGGGATTGCCTTCTTCAGCAATCAACTCAGCCACCTTGGCCGCAGCGCTATCGGTGAACAGGATAGGCTCGGGCATCTGGGTGGTCAGATTTTCAGCAATGGCGCTCATGAATGGCTCCCAAAATTCGTGTTGGAACGGCAATAGTTTAGCAAATTAATCGGGAATCTGCTGGGCAGCTCAGGCATTGCTGGCAGCCAGCCTGAGCGCGGGCTTTTCATCAACGCTGGGGTGCAGTTGCCCGGCGATGGTTGCCCCCTGATGCATTTCAAGTGCGGCGTAATGCACATCACCCTCGATACGGGCCTTGGGTTGGAGCTCGAGCAAAGTGCTGGCAAAGACTGGGCCGCGGACAACCCCGTTGACAATCACATGCCAGGCATGAATTTCGCCATTGACTTGCGCTGTTTCAGAAATCACCAGCATGCTGGGTTTGTCTGCTTCAGCTCGTATATCCCCATGGACCAAGCCATCAATGCGCAAGCCATCTGTAAAGTGCACCGGCCCCTCGATGCGGGTACCTTCGCCAATCAGACTACGGATGGGGGGCTGCTTTTTTTGTCGGAACATGAGAAGTCTCCTACTTACTGGGATTGTGCCAACAATTTGATAGTCTGGCTGGCGCGTGTCAATTTCCCCTCCAGCACCTTGGCCGTCATGCTTTTAACCACCGTCTGAGCAGGTAGTTCCAGTACCCCTTCAAGTCGGCCGTACTGCTTGAAGCTGATTTGCTGGGCACCTTGCGGCAGGCTGGCCGTCCATGGCTTGCCCGACTGCAGGCCACTGAAGATCAACTCCAGCTGGCCGCTGAATTCCGGGGCGTTTTTCTTGGCCTGTATGACCAGCACCTGCCATTTCAACTGCCTGGGATTTTGCAGGTCCGCCTGCAGGCCCCGGATAGCCAGTTCACCACTCGCGCCGCTGGTTGGAATGAGCTTCTCGAAAAAGCCCAGGTCATCGCGCAATGAACGGTTTTCAGCCTCCAGCTTTTTGTTGAGGGCCGTCAAGCTCTCCTGGGTGGCGCGTTCGGTTGTCAGCAAGGTTGTGGAGGTATTGGCCAGTGACACCGCCTTGTCACGCTCCTCGCGCATATCTTCAAGCTGACGCTTGATCACACGAAGTTCTGAACGTAGCTCGACAATGATTTGCCCGTTGTCGTTGTCCAGCCCGGCAATATCCTTGCCAAGCTCGAAGGCCCACAAGCCGATGGCCGCACAAAATCCAAGCACGATCGCCAGGCTGGCCCAGCGCAAGGGCCAGGGCAAGGTACTGCGGACCGCCATGCGCGGTGCGCTGATGGTCAAGCGGCGGTGAAAAAGGCGAAATCTCATAGCGCCTCAGGAGGATTTAGCCTTGCAACACTCAGAAGAAAAAACGGCTGCCCGATCCATGTCTGACAGCCGTAATTTTTACAAGCCCTTGCAGGCCAGGCCAACTGCAATCAGCGCTTGCTGAACTGCTTGCGTCGACGGGCGGAGTGAAGGCCGACCTTCTTGCGCTCCACTTCACGCGCATCGCGTGTGACAAAGCCTGCTTGCGACAGCGCAGGTTTGAGGTTTGCATCGTAGTCGATCAAGGCGCGGGTGATGCCGTGACGCACCGCACCCGCCTGGCCAGACTCGCCCCCGCCAGCCACATTGACCTGAATGTCAAAGGTTTCAGCGTGACCAGTCAGCAACAGCGGCTGCTTGGCAATCATGATCGAGGTCTGACGGCCGAAGAACTGTTCAATGTCTTTGCCATTGACCGTGATCTTGCCATTGCCTTTTTTCAGAAACACACGGGCGACGCTGGACTTGCGACGGCCGGTGCCATTGTTCCATTCACCAATCATCTCAAGGCTCCTTAAATTGCCAGAACTTTAGGTTGCTGGGCGCTGTGCGGATGCTCAGCGCCACCATACACCTTGAGCTTTTTGATCATGGCGTATCCGAGGGGACCCTTGGGCAACATGCCTTTGACAGCTTTTTCCAACGCGCGGCCAGGGTGCTTGGCCTGCAAGTCGCGGAAATTGGTCTCACGGATGCCGCCGGGAAAGCCCGAATGACGGTAATATTTTTTGTCCAGGGACTTGGCGCCTGTGACAAGCAGCTTGGAAGCGTTGATGACGACAATATAGTCGCCAGTATCGACGTGAGGCGTATAAATGGCCTTGTGCTTGCCGCGCAGACGGAGGGCAACTTCGCTGGCTACCCGTCCGAGCACCTTGTCGGTGGCGTCAATCACAAACCACTCGTGCGTCACGTCAGCGGGTTTTGCGCTGAACGTAGTCATGAGTGAACTCTTAAAAGTTGAATCAACCCTTTTCCACGGTCGGTGTTCCTCTGCTGGGAACCTCTTAGGTGGTGTGCAAAGCTCCGCCGCGGGGCTGTAAACGCTGCGGAGCCGAGTATTGTAACAAATCTGCGGCTTCGGTGCCGCGGGCTTGTACTCAGCAGGCGGCTTGCGCTTTTAGGGATACCCGATACCCGAGTACCATAGGCCCCCATGTTCAGCTATCGACATGGATTTCATGCCGGCAACCATGCCGATGTGCTCAAACACACCACCTTGATCGCCCTGCTACGGCACCTCACTCAAAAGGATACCGCGATCACGGTGCTGGACACCCATGCGGGTGCAGGCCTTTACCGACTGGACAGTCGCCACGCGCTCACCAGCGGCGAGGCCAGCCAGGGGATTGGTCGTCTGACTTCCCCTTCGGGCTCGGAGTTGCTCGCACCCGCCTTACGGGACTATCTGGATATGGTGGCCAGCTTCAACCAGACCGGGGACTGGCGCACATACCCGGGCTCGCCCTTTATCATGCAGCGCTTGCTACGCCCTCAGGACAAACTTGTTCTGTTTGAACTTCATCCAACCGATGCCAAGGCCTTGCTCTCCAATGTTGATCAGCTTCGAGCAGGACGTCAGGTTGATACCCGGATCGAGGATGGCTTTGAGGGGGTGCGCGCGCTCCTGCCTCCACCTTCGCGCCGGGGCCTGGTCTTGTGCGATCCAAGCTACGAAATCAAAACCGATTACGCCCGGGTCCTCGCCATGCTGACGGATGCGCTTAAACGCTTTGCCACTGGAACCTATGCAATTTGGCACCCCTTGATTGCGCGCCCAGAAGCGCATGAGCTGCCGCGTAGGCTTAAATCACTGGCCACTAAAAACCGCCGGCCATGGCTCAACGCCAGTCTGACTGTCAAATCCAATCGATCAGGTACGCCACAGGTCGACGGCCATCAAGGCGCCGGACTGCCTGCTTCGGGCATATTTGTCTTGAACCCACCGCATACCCTCAAAGCCGCACTGCAGGAGGCGCTTCCTCAGATGGTTCGGCTTCTGGGTCAGGACCGCCATGCTGGCTTCACCCTCGATACATCGGACTGACCCGGCCCAAGACCCTTCATGCAAGCCATTTCCCGCCGCCGCCTCGCGCTGGCCCTGATTTTCATCACGCCTGCAGTTTGGGCAGTGAACGCCCTGGTCGCCCGTCGGGCGCCTGGAATCATCGAGCCCCATATGCTGGCCATGCTGCGCTGGCTACTGGCCAGCCTGCTGTTTGCTGTGGGTAACCACAAAGAGCTCTGGCTGCACCGCCATCAGATACTGGCCGATTGGATGCACTACCTGGTACTCGGTGCCCTTGGCATGTGGGTTTGCGGCGCCTGGGTTTATATCGCCGCCCGCAGCACCAGCGCGGCCAACATCGGGCTGATCTACTCGATTTCACCAGTGCTCATTGTCCTGGGTTCCGCCCTGTGGCTGCGTGAGCGATTTAGCCTCAGGCAAAGTATTGGTGTCCTGCTTGCCCTTGCGGGGGTATTGCATGTGGTGCTCAAGGGTCAGTTGAGCAATCTGACTGGGGTCCAGTTTGTGGCGGGCGATGGCTGGTTGCTGGCAGCCACCCTGGCTTGGGCCATGTATGCCTTGCTGCTGAAAAAATGGGCCAGCCCGCTCGGAGCGAGCGCCCGCCTGGCGGTGATCAGCCTGGCAGGCGCATTGATCAACCTGCCCTTTGCCTTATGGGAAATCAGCGCTTCTGCAGAGGTCTTTCTGACCAGTGAGGGTTTCCTGCTTGCGTTGATCGCAGCAGTTTTGCCCGGCTTTGGCGCTTATCTGGCTTATTCGGTGATGCAGCGTGAGCTGGGAGCGGCGCAAGTGAGTGTGGTGCTCTATCTTGCGCCCCTGTACACCGGCCTGATTGCCTGGTTGGTGCTGGGTGAGCCCTTGCATGGCTACCATGCGCTGGGCCTGGCCTTGATCCTGCCTGGCATTTTTCTGGTAACCCGGGCGCGGTCCTGACTTCGGGGTCAGTGCGGCAGATCAGGCGAACAGTCGCCTGCAGATTTCCAGGGTTGCTGCGCTTTGATTCAGGGAGTAAAAATGCAGGGATGGCGCACCACCGGCCCGGAGCTGTTCGCACAGGCCGGTCACCACATCCAGGCCAAAGGCCCGGATCGATGCGGTGTCATCGCCAAAAGCTTGCAGGCGTAGCCGGATCCAGCGAGGGATCTCGGCGCCACAGGCATCCGAAAATCGCATCAACTGCGATGAACTGGCAATCGGCATCACCCCCGGGACGACCGGGACCGCCAAACCCAGTGCATCGACCTCTTCCAGAAAGCGGAAATAGGCATCGGCATTGTAGAAATACTGGGTGATGGCCGAATTGGCTCCAGCCCTCACCTTGGCCGCAAATGCCTGCAGGTCAGAGGCTGGCGACCTGGCCTGAGGGTGGGCTTCCGGATAAGCCGCTACTTCGATTTGAAAATCATCTCCGGTCTCAGCCCGGATGAAGGCCACCAGCTCACTGGCGTACTGAAATTCCCCGCCGATGCCGTAGCCGCTGGGCAGATCGCCGCGCAGGGTGACCAGGCGTTTGACTCCCATGCTTTTGAGCGCAGCGAGGTTTTCCCGAATGGAAGCCTTGGTGGCACCGATGCAAGAAATGTGCGAGGCCGCTTCCATGCCCTCGGCCAAAATTTCCCGTACGGTGGTGAAGGTTCCTTCCTGGGTGGAACCACCGGCGCCATAGGTGACCGAGCAATATTCGGGCTTGAGCGCATAGAGCTGCTGGCGCACTGCACGCAGCTTGTGTGCGCCCTCGCTCGTCTTGGGTGGAAAAAATTCAATGCTGATCGGAATCGTAGCCGCGTTCATAAGACTCTCTTCAGGTTTTTCGGGCAAACACAAAAAACTCTCGGTTGCCATCACCGCCGGTGATCGGCGAATCCAGCCAACTTTGGACCTGCAAACCATGCTGCGCACACGCCTGTCGGATGCGCTGCTCGACCAGGGGGAAAAGTGCAGCATCTCGCACGATGCCGCCCTTGCCAATCTGCCCCGGCTGCAACTCAAACTGGGGTTTGACCAGCATCAGCAGGAATCCCCCTTTTTTGAGCCAAGGCAGGATTGCCGGCAACACCAGGGTGAGCGAGATGAAGGACAGGTCGCCCGTCAGCAGGTCAAAGCCGCCTGAGGGCGCCAATCCCTGGAGCGCCACTGCCACTGCCTGAGCATCTCGCGCATTGATCTGCTCCAGGCAGACCACACGCGGGTCCTCGCGCAGGCGCTGGTGCAACTGATGTTGTCCGACATCCAGCCCAAGCACCTGCGCAGCGCCGTGCTGCAACAGACAATCGGTAAACCCACCGGTCGATTGGCCGACATCCAGGCATTGCCAGCCTGTAGGCTGCAGGCCGGTCAGCGTCAGTGCGCCTTCGAGCTTGATGCCACCGCGCGACACATAGCGCTGTAGGCGCGCATCCAGCAGACGCAGTTCGGCGGTGAGAGCAAGAAATTCGCTGTTCTTGGACACACGTTGCCAAGCACC
>JAFMJA010000141.1 GCA_017853735.1 Burkholderiaceae bacterium
GGATGTTGGGGGCCACATTGTTGCTGTAGACCTCTGCAATTTGCTCATCCGGCAACAAAATCATCACCACATCAGCCATCTTGACCGCATCGTTGACCTCCATGACAGTCAGGCCAGCCTTGCCAACTTTGTCCCAGGAGGCTCCACCCTTGCGCAAGCCAACCACAACCTTGACGCCGCTGTCGTTGAGGTTCTGGGCATGGGCGTGACCCTGGCTTCCGTAACCAATGATGGCCACAGTCTTGCCCTTGATTAGGCTCAAATCACAGTCTTTGTCGTAAAAAACTTTCACTTCTCTCTCCTTCGATAAAACTTGCAGGATTGATCAAACACGCAGAATGCGTTCACCACGGCCGATGCCGCTGCTGCCTGTTCGCACGGTTTCCAGGATGGCGGAGCGGTCAATCGCCTGTAAAAAGGCGTCATTCTTGGCCTGGTCCCCGGTCATCTCGATCGTATAGCTCTTGTCGGTGACGTCGATGATACGACCACGAAAAATATCAGCCATGCGCTTCATCTCGTCACGCTCCTTGCCCACCGCGCGCACCTTGACCATCATGAGCTCGCGCTCGATATAGGGGCCTTCGGTTAGATCCACCACCTTCACCACCTCAATCAGACGGTTGAGATGCTTGGTGATCTGCTCGATGACATCATCCGACCCGGTGGTTTCGATGGTCATGCGCGACAGGCTGGGGTCTTCAGTGGGTGCAACAGTCAAGGACTCGATGTTGTAGCCACGCGCGGAAAAAAGGCCCACCACTCGCGACAAGGCACCAGGTTCGTTTTCCAGCAGGACAGCAATGATATGTTTCATGAATGTGATTCCTCTTTTCGCCAGCGCGCAAGCTGTTGCTTACGCCACCCTCCACCAGACAAGGTAGTGTCCGGGCTTGGTGAGCGATAGATTCTTCGAAAATAATTACAGGTCTTCGCTTCCCAACAGCATTTCCGTGATGCCCTTGCCGGCCTGCACCATGGGGAAGACGTTCTCGGTCGGATCGGTGCGGAAATCCAGAAACACCGTCCGATCCTTCAGTTTGCGCGCCTCGCGCAGGGCAGGCTCGACATCCTGAGGCCGCTCGATCAGCATGCCCACATGCCCGTAGGCCTGAGCCAGCTTGACGAAATCAGGCAGCGCATCCATATAGCTGTGGCTGTAGCGGCCGGAGTATTCAATCTCCTGCCACTGGCGCACCATGCCCAGGTAGCGGTTATTGAGCGAGATCACCTTGATAGGCGTGTTGTACTGCAGGCATGTGGAGAGCTCCTGAATACACATCTGCACCGAGCCTTCGCCAGTCACACAGAACACCTCGCTCTCAGGCCGGGCCAGCTTGACGCCCATGGCATAGGGGATGCCCACGCCCATGGTGCCCAGCCCCCCCGAGTTGAGCCAGCGCCGAGGTTCGTCGAACTTGAAATACTGTGCAGCCCACATCTGGTGCTGGCCAACATCTGAGGATATATAGACATCGTCATTGCGGGTCATGTTCCAGAGGGTCTCGATCACATACTGAGGCTTGATCACCTCCTTGTTGTTGCGGTCGTACTTCAGACAGTCGCGTTTGCGCCAGACTTCCAGAGCATCCCACCAGCCAGCAAGGTCCTTGGGGTCGGGGCGTGATGGGCTTTCCTTGATCATGGCGATCATTTCAGAAAGCACATCCTTGACATCACCCACAATCGGAATGTCCACCTTGACGCGCTTGGAGATGCTCGAGGGGTCAATGTCGATATGGATGATCTTGCGCTCGTTCTGGGCAAAGTGCTTGGGATTTCCGATCACACGATCATCAAAGCGGGCGCCAACCGCGAGCAAAACATCACAGTTCTGCATCGCGTTGTTGGCCTCAAGTGTCCCATGCATGCCCAGCATGCCCAGGAATTTTTTGTCAGTGGCTGGATAGGCGCCCAATCCCATCAGGGTATTGGTCACTGGAAAGCCCAGCATATCGACCAGTTCACGCAATTCCTTGGAGGCGTTGCTCATCAGCACGCCGCCTCCGGTGTAGATGAAAGGCCGCTTGGCTGCCAACAGAAGTTGCAAAGCCTTGCGGATCTGCCCGCTATGCCCCTTGCGAACCGGATTGTAGGAACGCATCGAAACCGACTCAGGGTACCCCGTGTAAGGAGTTTTCTTGAATGAAACATCCTTGGGAATATCCACCACTACCGGGCCCGGACGGCCACTACGCGCGATGTGAAAGGCCTTTTTCATGGTATCGGCCATTTCACGAACATCCTTGATCAAAAAGTTGTGCTTCACGATCGGTCGGGTGATGCCCACGGTATCGCACTCCTGGAAGGCATCCAGGCCAATTGCAGGCGTGGGCACCTGACCCGTCAGAATCACCATGGGAATGCTGTCCATGTAGGCGGTGGCAATACCGGTGACCGCGTTGGTCACACCCGGGCCGGAAGTGACCAATGCCACACCCACATCGCCAGTGGCGCGCGCATAGCCATCGGCAGCGTGCACAGCAGCCTGCTCATGACGAACCAGAATGTGCTGGATGCTGTCCTGCTTGTAGAGGGCATCGTAGATATGCAGCACAGCGCCGCCAGGATAGCCCCAGACAAACTTGACGCCTTCGGCCTGCAAGGCCTTGACCATGATTTCAGCACCACGCAACTCGGTATCATCACCTGAAGAGGCGGCGGCGGCGGATGCGACTTCTATCTTGGAAATTTCCATGATGAACCTTTGTGAATTTCTCTAACGAAAAACCTTGGGTGCCCCTTCGCCGATACTTTTGGCATTGCGTCGGGACTTGAGGTCAAAGAACATGGGCGCATGGCTTGTAGCGCCGGATCATGACCCGTTTGCGATCTATAGCAAGGCGCATTATCGCATGATTGACATTCCCACTTTAGGGACTGTCATAATGCTCAGGCGTCAGCTTCACTGTGCATGCAGCCGTTTAACTTTTATCGTAGCGCGGACACCGTCTTTGGCCACAGAGCTTGAACTGTCGGACTTTCTCAAAAGTGTAGAGAAAAGGGCTTTCAAACGCTCGCACTACCACGTGCGTGACGTGGACGCTGCCCTGGACATTGTGCAGGACAGCATGATGAAGCTGGTCGAGCACTATGGGCACAAGCCGATCGGGGAACTGCCCATGCTGTTCCAGCGTATTTTGTCCAACACCACCCTGGACTGGTTCCGACGCAGAAAATCGCGCAACGCCTTGTTCTCCAACCTGGGGGATTTTGACAGTCCGGACGAAGACGGCGAGTTTGATTTGCTGGAAAGTCTGGATGCTTCAGGCGTATCAGAGCAGATAGAAAGTGCCGAAACTTCCAGCCAAAGAGCTCAGACCATGCGCGAGATCGAGCAGGAAATACAGGCTTTGCCCGCTCGTCAACGGGAAGCCTTCCTGCTGCGTTATTGGGAGGATCTGGATGTGGCGGAAACCGCCGCTGCCATGGGCTGTTCCGAAGGTAGCGTGAAAACACATTGCTCCCGGGCCGTCCAGGCCCTGAGCAAAGCATTGAGGGCCAAGGGAATAAAATTATGAAACATTTGAATCATTTTCAATCCATGTCGCAACAAGATCGACTGGGTCGCGAACTGGCTTCACGCCTGGCCGAATCGGTTCAGACCCTGCCCCACGATGTTTCCGAGCGACTTCGGGTTGCCCGGCAAGTGGCCCTGTCCAAACACAGCCGGGCCATGCCTGCCTCCTCGGTGGTCCATAACGGTAACGCCTCGCTGGCCCTCCAGGGTGACTTCTGGTTGTGGCGCTTTGCCGCCTCCTTCACCCCACTGATGATGCTGATCGCAGGGCTGATTGCCCTGAACCTGCTGTTCAACGATGATCGGGCCTCTGAGCTGGCCGATCTGGATACCGCTATCCTCACCGATGATTTGCCTCCCGCCGCATACGCTGACCCGGGATTCGCCCAGTTCCTCAAGGCGAGCCTGCTTGAAAACAAATCCAAGGATTGAGTGTTGCGCATGAAATTGCCCAAGTTCACCCGCCCGGATCTGCACCGAGCCTCAATCCCGGTGCTGTCAGTTGCCCTGACGCTGGCTCTGCTTGGACATGGCTTACATCCCTCGCCAGCCCGGGCTGCCACCGCGATGGCCCAGACCGCCAGCACGACTTCAGCCCCGTCAGCAGCCTCCAAGGAAAGCACCGCTGCCAAGGCTGTTGTTGCGCGCCCAACCTGGAAGCAACTCAGTCCCGAGCAGCAAGCCGCTCTTGCGCCCCTGAACTTGAGCTGGGATAGCCTGTCCAAAGAACGCAAACGCAAGTGGCTTGCGCTGTCCAAGAATTTTCATGCCATGCCGGCCTCTGAGCAGGCTCTATTGCATAGCCGGATGCGCGACTGGGTTCAACTCAGCCAAAAACAGCGTGCACAGGCACGTCTGAATTATGCTGAAACCAGGTCCATGAGCGCAGAAGAAAAAGCCGAGCAATGGCGCTCCTACCTCCGCCTGAGCTCTGAGGAGCGTCAGCATCTGGCTGCCAAAGCACCTGCCTCATCTGGCGCAGCGGTTGTGCGTCCCCTGCCTGCCGAAAAACTCCCTCATCCCGCCTTACCTGCCTCGCATTTGCGTAGCGCGGACGCCAAGGGCCAAAAGTTGCCCATCCACCGCAACACCTTGTTGCCTGTCCAGCCCCCGCAGGATGGGCCCGACCTGCCCCCTGCCTCTCCCACCCCGGTGTCAGAACTGAAGCTGACTGACCCCGCGACCGCTGCGCCCCGCTGATGGCCTTACCGACGGGGGCGAAGACCTCGGTGCCATCTGCGGCATCTCCACCGGTCTCAGCAAGCAGTCAGGACAGCCCTGCCAATTTGCAGGCCCCAGGGCTGTGGCGGCGCATGGCGTGCTGGCTCTACGAAGGCACGCTTCTGTTTGGTGTGGTGTTCATCGCCGGTTACCTGTTCAGCACCTTGACCCAAACCCGGCATGCCCTGGATCACCGCCTTGCCCAGCAGCTTTTTCTGTTTGTGGTGCTTGGGATTTACTTCACATGGTTTTGGTCGCGCGGACAGACGCTGGCCATGAAAACCTGGCATATCCGGCTGGTCGACCGTCAGGGCAGACCCGTCAGCCAGGCCCGTGCCCTCCTGCGCTACGTGCTCAGCTGGCTCTGGTTCCTGCCGCCCTTGCTGGGAATGGCCCTATTTGAGGTAGCCACCGGCCAGACAGTGGTCTTGGTTCTGGGCTGGGTGGCTATCTGGGCAATCCTCAGCCGTTTCCACCCTCAACAACAATATTGGCACGATGTTCTGGCCGGCACACGGCTGGTCAACTGGCAGGGCGCCGGACATTAAGCCCCTCTTCTGGGCGACAATCCGCGCATGGCAACCCCGCCCACAGCACCCTATGACAATCCGCAAAAACACCGTCGTGGCCTGCGACGGATCGGGCATGCCCTGAGCTTTGCCTTGGAAGGCCTGCTGGCTGGCTGGCAGGGCGTGGCGTTTCGCCAGGAAGTGATGGCTGCAGTTGTCTTGCTACCGCTCTCCCTCTATGTGGGACAGACCTGGTCAGAAATTGCCCTCTTGTCAGGATCGGTCTTGCTGGTGCTGATTGTGGAGTTGCTCAACAGCGGCATTGAGACCGTGGTCGATCGCATCAGCCACGAATGGCATGACTTGTCCAAACAAGCCAAGGACCTGGGCAGCGCTGCGGTGCTGTTGAGTCTCTTGCTTTGTGCCACCATCTGGTGCTCAGCGCTCTACAGTCGGTATTTTTCTTGAGTCCAGCTTTTTCCTTATGTGTCTTCTGCGGGTCTCGCTTGGGACTGCGGCCAGAGTTTGAGCGGGCCGCCCAGGAGGTGGGGCTGTGGATTGGCCAGCACGGTGGCCAGTTGGTTTATGGCGGGGGCAAGGCTGGTTTGATGGGTATCGTCGCCCAGGCCACCCTTGAAGCCGGCGGTCGTGTCGTCGGGGTCATTCCCAAGGCCCTGGTGCAAAAGGAGTGGGCTTTACGAGACTGCACCGAACTGCATATCGTTGACACCATGCATGACCGCAAACGAATGATGGCCGAAAGGGCCGACGCCTTTTTGGCCCTACCCGGTGGTATTGGTACTTTGGAAGAATTTTTTGAAGTCTGGACCTGGCGTCAACTCGAATACCACAACAAGCCTGTGGGCCTGCTCAATACAGCGGGCTTCTACGATGGCCTGCAGGCTTTTCTGGCCACTGTGGTGCAGCAGCAGTTCTTGAGTCCTTGGCAGATGAACTTGATCCGGATTGGAGCACGCTCGGATGAGTTGCTGCCCCAGCTGATTCAGGCTGCGGGGCTTTCCAGCTCGCCGCGCATGGACCAGATCTGAAAGTATCAGACGGCAGACTCGTCCAGTTCACCAGTACGGATACGGACCACCCGCTCGACGCTGGTGATGAAGATCTTGCCATCCCCTATCTTGCCGGTGTGAGCGGCCTTCACAATTGCGTCCACGCAACGATCGGTGTCCTCGGCCTTGACCACCACTTCCACCTTGACCTTGGGCAAAAAATCGACCACATACTCAGCACCACGGTAAAGCTCGGTATGCCCTTTCTGTCGCCCAAAGCCCTTGACCTCGGTGACAGTCAGGCCGGTAACGCCGCATTCGGCCAGCGCCTCGCGCACTTCTTCAAGCTTGAACGGTTTGATGATGGCGGTGATCTGCTTCATGGTCTTTCCGAATCAGTAGGTTGAATACTGGCCTGAAAGTCTTCAGGCCCTGAACTTGCTGGTTATAGGATAACGCCAATCCTTGCCAAAGCTACGGTGGGTAACCCGAATCCCGATGGGCGCCTGGCGGCGCTTGTACTCGTTGATTTTGATCAGACGGGTCACCTGCTCCACATCGGCGCGGGAAAATCCCCTGGCAACAATCTCTTCGATGCTCTCATCATTCTCCATGTAATGCTCCAGGATCGGATCGAGCACTTCGTAGGGTGGCAGGCTGTCCTGATCCTTCTGATCCGGGCGCAGCTCTGCGCTGGGCGGACGGGTAATGATCCGCTCAGGGATGGGATTGGCGCCACGGCCATAAGGGTCATGGGCGTTGCGCCAGCGTGCAAGTCGAAAGACCGTGGTTTTGGCCAGATCCTTGATCACTGCAAACCCGCCTGCCATGTCGCCATAAA
>JAFMJA010000142.1 GCA_017853735.1 Burkholderiaceae bacterium
CCCAGCAAGCCGGCCTGGCCGTGGTGGACGAGCTGGCCTTTAGACCAGACTATGCAGAGACCTGTCGCCGCTGGCGCCACGACTTTCTGGCCCAGCGCGAGCAGGTCCTGGCCCTGGGCTTTGATGAACGCTTCATCCGCATCTGGGAGTTTTATCTGGCCTATTGCGAGGCTGGTTTTGAGGCAGGAGACATCGATGTGCTGCAGTACACCCTGGCGCGCTAGGTCGGCGGGCCTGCTCATCGCGCTTGGCGCCCTTCTGGGCTCACACACCGTGCTGCATGCCCAGGGGGGCGTTGCTGCAGCGGCGGTGCAACAAGCTGCCAACCCCGCGCACCCCGAACTGCCCGGCAGCCGGCTGCAGGGCGAGGCCACCTTCCGCTACTTCGGCTTTCGCGTCTATAACGTCCGGCTCTGGACCCGGCCCGGCTTTCGCCCTGAGCAGCTGGCCGAGCAGCCGCTGATGCTGGAACTGCACTACCTTCGCAAGCTCAATGGCCGCGCCATTGCCGAGCGCTCGCTGCAGGAAATGCAGCGCGCCGGCCCGATTCCTGAGGCACAGGCCCAGCGTTGGCTGGCGCGCATGACATCCATCTTTCCGGACATCCAGGATGGCGACAAACTCACCGGCCAGCACCTGCCTGGCGTGGGTGCGCGTTTCTGGTTCAATGGCCGCGCAGTGGGCCAGATCGATGAGCCCGAATTCTCCCGCCTGTTTTTTGGCATCTGGCTGGCGCCCACCACCTCCGAGCCCGAGCTGCGCCAGGCCCTGCTCGGACAAACCGAGGGCAACACCCGGCCATGAGCCTTCAGGCCGCGCCCGCCAGCGCCAGCATGGGCGCCATGGCCTGCCTGCGCTATGGCCTGCTGGGTCTGCCGCTGGCCTTTGTCGCCCTGCCGCTGTACCTGCACCTGCCCAACTACTATGCCCGCGAGTACGCCATGCCCCTGGGCACTCTGGGCAGCGTACTGCTGTTGGCGCGCCTGTTCGATGCCATCACCGACCCCTGGCTGGGCCGTCTGGGTGACCGCCTGCACGCACGCTCACCCCGCCGTGTCCTGGGCGCCGGGGGGGTCGCAGCCCTGTTGCTGCTGGCCGGCCTGGTGCTCCTGTTTTTCCCGCCCTGGCCGCACGCGCAACTGCCAATCGCCCTGCTGCTGATGCTGATCTTCACCAGCCTGGCCTTCAGCTTCCTGTCCATCACCCACCAGTCCTGGGGCGCACGCCTGGGCGGCAACGAGCTGCAGCGTGCCCGCATCGTGGCCTGGCGCGAAGCCGCCGCGTTGCTGGGGGTGGTACTGGCCTCGGTGCTGCCCTCCTGGCTGGGCTGGGACCAGTGGATCGCAGTCTTTGCCCTGGCACTGGTCGCAGGCTGGCTGGCCTGGTCTGGCAGTCCATCGCCACAGCCACTGAGCCATGCCCACACCAGCTCCTGGCGTGAGGACCTGATCCATCCCTGGCGTGCAGCGCCCTTTCGCCGCCTGCTGGCGGTGTTCATCCTGAGCGGCTTGGCCAGTGCCGTGCCCGCCACCCTGGTGCTGTTCTTCATCCAGGACCGGCTGCAGGCCGCTGCCTGGGAGCCGCTCTTTCTCGGCACCTACTTCATCGCCGCCGCCACTGCCATGCCGCTATGGCTGCGCGGCGTGGCCCGCTGGGGGCTGTCACCTTGCTGGCTGGCGGGCATGCTGCTGTCGGTGATGGTATTTGCCTGGGCGGCCACGCTGGGCAGCGGCGACATCCTGGCCTTCTGGTGGGTGTGTGCGCTTTCCGGGCTGGCGCTGGGCGCTGACCTGGCCCTGCCTGGCGCCCTGCTGGCCGGCCTGATCAGCGAGCGCGGCGAGCAGGGCCAGCGCGAGGGCGCCTACTTTGGCTGGTGGAACCTGGCCGCCAAGCTCAACCTGGCCCTGGCCGCTGGCCTGGCCCTGCCCCTCTTGGAGTGGCTGGGCTACCAGCCCGGCGCGGCAAATGCTTCGGGCTTGCAGGCGCTCAGCCTGGCTTATGCGGTGCTGCCCTGCGCTATCAAATCGCTGGCCGCTCTTGGCCTGTACCTGGCCTTTGTGCGACCCTTGCGTCTTTCTGGCCCCGCCCTTTCCAAACCTGAGGAGTCACCATGAACCCATTGCATCACCCACGCCGCCTGCTGCTTGCCCTGGGCGCTGCCCTGGCCACCCTGGCCGGCTGCGCCAATCAGGACCTGAGCAAATACGCCGCCGAGCGCCCCCAGCTCGACCTGGCCACCTACTTCAACGGCAAGATCATCGCCCACGGCATCTTTCAGGACCGCAGTGGCCAGGTGGTACGCCGCTTCACGGTGGACATGGACGGCCGCTGGGAGGGCAACCAGGGCGTGCTCGACGAACACTTCACCTACTCCGACGGCAAGAAGGAGCGCCGCATCTGGCGCCTGACCAAGCACAGCGATGGCCGCTACAGCGGCAGCGCCGACGATGTGGTGGGCACCGCCGGCGGCCAGACCTCGGGCAACGCCTTCCAGTGGGCCTACACCCTTCGCCTGCCGGTGGATGGCAAGGAGTACGAAGTGCAGTTTGACGACTGGATGTACCTGGTCGATGACAAGGTCATGCTCAACCGCGCCACCATGCGCAAGTTTGGCATCCGCCTGGGCGAAGTCACCCTGTCCTTCTACAAGCAGTCGCCATGAGCCTGAACCCGCCCCTGCGCCAGTGGAGCGGCCAGCGCGTCTGGCTGATCGGGGCCTCCAGCGGGATTGGCCTGGCCCTGGCCGAGCAGCTGCATGCGCTGGGCGCGCAGGTGATTGTCTCGGCGCGCCAGGCCCAGGCCCTGCAGAACTTTACCGACCAGCATCCTGGCAGTGAGGGCATGGCCCTGGATGTCACCGATGCGAGTGCAGTCGCGCACTGCGCGCAGGCCCTGCTGGCCAAGGGCCCGCTGGACCTGGTGTGCTACCTGGCCGGTCATTACCGCGCCATGCGCGCCGATGCCATCGACTGGCCCGACCTGCTGCGTCACCACCAGGTCAACACGGTGGGCGCACTGGCGGTGCTGCACGCGATCATCCCGGCCATGCGGGCGCGTGGCCAGGGCCATATCAGCCTGGTCAGCAGCGTGGCCGGTTACCGTGGCCTGCCGCTGAGTCTGGCCTACGGACCCACCAAGGCCGCCCTGATCAACCTGGCCGAAGCGCTTTACCTCGATCTGCAGCCCCACGGCCTGGGGGTGAGCGTGATCAACCCGGGCTTTGTGCAAACCCCGCTCACCGCACAGAACGAATTTCATATGCCCGCGCTGATCAGCCCCGGGCAGGCCGCGCAGGACATCCTGGCGGGCTGGGCGCGCGGCGAGTTCGAGCTCCACTTTCCCAAGCGCTTTACCCGCTGGCTCAAGCTGCTGCGCGTGCTGCCCTATGCCTGGTATTTCCCGCTGGTACGCCGCTTCACCAAACTCTGATGCCATGACCGCCCCCACCACCGACATCGCCGCCAATGTGCAAGCCCTGGTGCGATTCTTCGAGACCTTGCAGCCGCAGGATTTGGCCCGCCTGGGTGAGATGTATGCGAGCGATGCCCGCTTCAAGGACCCCTTCAACGAGGTGCAGGGCTTGCGCGCCATTGCGCAGATTTTTCATCACATGTTTGCCACCCTGGAGGCGCCGCGTTTTGTGGTCACCCAACGCATCGTGCAGGAGCGACAGTGCTTTCTCATCTGGGACTTTCATTTCCGCTTCAAGCGCTTTGACACTGCGACCGAGCAAACCATTCGTGGCGCCAGCCACCTGCTGTTCAATGCCCAGGGCCTGGTCAGCCTGCACCGCGACTACTGGGACGCCGCCGAAGAGCTGTATGAGAAGCTGCCAATGGTGGGCGGCCTGATGCGCTGGCTCAAACGGCGCGCCAAGCGTTGAAAGCCGCCATTCAAATGAGCTACCGGGTAGTCTGGTTCAAGCGTGACCTCCGGGTGCAGGATCACTGGCCCCTGACTGAAGCTGCGCGGCAAGGACCGGTACTTTGCCTGTATGTGGTCGAACCCAGCCTGTGGGCGCAAGCCGACGCTGCCGCGCAGCACTACGGCTTTGTGCGTGAATCGCTAAAGGCGCTCGACGAGCAGCTGCGCATGCGGGGCAGTCGCCTGCATGTGGCCTTGGGCGAGGTGGTCGATGTGCTGGCCAGGCTGCATGCCGCCGCGCCCTTTGCCGCCCTGCACGCGCACGAGGAAACCGGTAACGCCCACACCTTTTCACGCGACCTGGCTGTGGGTCGCTGGTGCCAGGCCCAGGGTGTGGCCTGGCAGGAATGGCCGCAGTTTGGTGTGGTGCGCCGCCTGCGCGACCGCCGTACATGGCAGCCGCGCTGGGAGCGTCACATGGCCGCCGCCCAGGCGCCACTGCCGCAAGCGCTGCAAACCCCCGTCCTCTCAAATGCACCGGTGTGGCCCTGGGGCAGCCGCCCCTTGCCCAGCGCCACCGAACTGGGCCTGGACCCTTTCGAGCCCCCGCATCGACAGCGCGGTGGGCGCCTGCGGGCCGAACAGGTGCTGGGGGATTTCCTGGAACATCGCTGCGCCAATTACCGAGGCGGTATCTCTTCACCGCTGTCCGCACCCGATGCCTGCTCGCGCCTGTCGCCCTACCTGGCCCACGGTTGTGTCAGCATGCGCGAGGTGGTTCAAGCCACGCGCAAGCAGCTCGCCATGCTGCCACCTCAAGCCAAACGCCATCGACTTGGCTTGCAGGGCTTTGTCAGCCGCCTGTACTGGCACTGCCATTTCATCCAGAAACTCGAGAGCGAACCTGAACTGGAGTGGCGCAATCTGCACCGCGGCTACGATGGCCTGCGTGAGGCCGACTGGAACCCGGCGCACTTCGAAGCCTTGAGCCAGGGCCGCACCGGCTGGCCTATGGTGGATGCCTGTGTGGCCATGCTGCGCGAGACCGGCTGGATCAACTTTCGCATGCGGGCCATGCTGGTTTCAGTCGCCGCCTACCCCCTGTGGCTGCATTGGCAGCCGGTAGGGCACTGGCTGGCGCGCCAGTTTCTCGATTACGAGCCCGGTATCCACTGGCCGCAGATGCAAATGCAATCAGGCACAACGGGCATCAACACCACCCGGGTCTACAACCCGATCAAACAGGCGCTCGACCACGACCCCCAAGGCGTATTCGTACGTCAATGGCTGCCTGCGCTGCGCCACGTGCCCGACAGCTGGCTATTCGAGCCCTGGCGCATGAGCGACGAGGTGCAGGCGCACTGTGGCGTGCGTGTCGGGCAGGACATAGCGGTGCCACCGGTGGAGCTGATGGAGGCCCTACGCGCATCCAAAGCCCGCCTGCATGAGCTGCGCCGCCAGGGCGATGTGCGCGCCGCCAAATCCGCGGTGCTGGAGCGCCATGGCTCACGGCGTGGCATGCCCGGCACCAACCGCGACCGCCGGGGCGAAGAAAGACCGTCCGCACGGCCTAAACCGGCACGACCCGCCAACCAGATGTCGCTGGATTTCTGAGTATGAAGATGCGCAAAAAATCCGAGCTGCCGAGCAAGATTTGCGCTGCCTGCGGCCTGCCCTTTGCCTGGCGGCGTAAATGGGCGCGCGACTGGGAGCAGGTGCGCTACTGCTCTGAGCGCTGCCGCCAGGGTGGCCCATCCCCGGGCAAAAAGCCGTGAGCGCCAAGCCTGACCCCACCCTGCGCCTGATCCTGGGCGACCAACTGAACCCGCAGCACAGCTGGTTCAGTGAGGTGCGCTCGGATGTGATCTACCTGCTGATGGAAGTGCGCAGCGAAACCGACTATGTGCGCCACCATGCACAAAAGGTGCTGGGCATTTTTGCTGCCCTGCGCGACCTGGCCCAGCAGCTCAAGGCCGCCGGCCACCGGGTGCGTTATGTGGCGATTGACGACCCCAGCAACCGCCAGAGCGTCCCGGCCAATCTGGCGGCCCTGGTGCAGCATTACCAGGCCAGCGCTGTGGCCTACCAGGCACCCGATGAATGGCGGCTTGAGCAGCAACTGCGCGACTGGGCCCGCATCAGCCCGGTGCCGGTGCAGATGGTGGATAGCGAGCACTTCTTCACCGCACGGGAAGACGCGCAACAATTTTTTGCCGGCAAAAAGCAGTGGCTGATGGAGAGCTTTTACCGCCAGCAGCGCAAAAAACACCGTGTGCTCATGACCCCTGCGGGCAAGCCCGAGGGCGAGCAATGGAATTTCGATGCCGACAACCGCAAGCCCTGGCCGGGTACGCCCGCTGCGCCGCCAGACACCCGGCCCTGCCACGACCACAGTGTCTTGTGGCAGACCCTGGTGGCCGCTGGGGTGCACACCCTGGGCGACCCGCAGGCTGCTGACTTTCGCTGGCCGCTGAACCGCGCCGAGGCGCTGCAACAGCTGGCGCATTTCATCACCCACGGCCTGCCCCACTTTGGCGACTACCAGGACGCGCTCTCCAGCAAAAGCTGGCATCTGTTTCACTCCTTGCTGTCGTTTGCACTCAACACCAAGATGCTCAGCCCGCATGAAGTGGTGCAGCAGGCCGAGCAGGCCTGGCGCCAGGGCTTGGCCCCGTTGCACGCGGTGGAGGGTTTCATCCGCCAGATCCTGGGCTGGCGCGAGTATGTGCGCGGCGTCTACTGGGCCAACATGCCCGGCTACACCGAGGCCAACCAGCTGCAGCACCACACCCCGCTGCCCGAGTGGTTCTGGAGCGGCAACACCCGTATGGCCTGCCTGGCCAGCGCAATTGGCCAGTCGCTCGAACACGCCTATGCCCACCATATCCAGCGCCTCATGGTGATTGGCAACTTCGCCCTCTTGGCCGGGCTCAATCCGGCCCAGGTGCACCAGTGGTACCTGGGCATCTATATCGACGCTTTCGAGTGGGTGGAAGCACCCAACACCCTGGGCATGAGCCAGTGGGCCGATGGCGGGCGGCTGGCCACCAAGCCCTATGTCAGCAGCGCGGCCTACCTGCAGCGCATGGGCGACCACTGCAAAGGCTGCGCCTACGACCCCAAGGCCCGCATAGGCGAGCAGGCCTGCCCCTTCAACGCGCTGTACTGGAATTTTTTTGAGCGCCACCGCAGCCGCTTTCAGAGCAACCCCAGGCTGGGCGTGGTCTACCATCA
>JAFMJA010000143.1 GCA_017853735.1 Burkholderiaceae bacterium
GTTGCAGGCCGGCCGGCTAGTTTTAGTCCACCTGGATCCGGGCTGATTTGATGACTGCCGCCCAGTTTTCGGTTTCTTCCTTCATCCAGGCCGCCATCTCCTCGGGTGTGTTGCCCACCGGCTCAGCACTCACCTCGGCAAAGCGGCGGTGGATCTCCGGCATGCGCAAAATGTCGGCCACCATGGCGGAGAGTTTTTTGGCGATGGGCAGCGGGGTATTGGGTGGCGCCACCAGGCCAAACCAGGTGACCGCCACCACGCCGGGCACGATCTCGTTCATGGCGGGGGTGTTGGGCAAGGCGGCCAGGCGCTTGGGACTGGTCACCGCCAGGATGCGCACCTTGCCCGAGCGCGCATGCGCCGATGCCGCAGCGATATTGCCAAACATCAACTGCACATGGCCCGCCAGCAGGTCGGCCACCGCCGGCGCATCGCCCTTGTAGGGCACATGCACCATGCGGGTGTTGGACCTGAGCTTGAACAGCTCGGCGGTCAGGTGGGCGGTGGAGCCACTGCCCTGGGAGGCATAGCTCAGCTTGTCCGGATTGGCGCGGGCGTAGGCGAGAAACTCCTGCACCGTGTTGACCGGCAGCGAGGGATGCACCATCAGCACATTGGGCACCGTGGCCAGCACGCTGATGGGCACAAAGCGCGCCGGGTTGTAGTTGAGCTTGGGATAGAGGCTGACATTGATCGACAGCACGGTGGGGGGCGCAGCCAGCAAGGTGTAGCCATCGGGCTCGGCATTGGACACCATCTCGGCGCCAATATTGCCGGCCGCACCGGGCTTGTTGTCGATCACCACCGCCTGGCCCAGGCGGGAAGCCAGTGGCTCGGCCAGCAGCCGCGGCAGCAGATCGGCGGTGCCGCCAGCCGGGTTGGGCACCACGATGCGGATCAGTCGGTTGGGCCAGTTGCCCTCGGCCTGGGCCAGCGCAGCGCTGGCTCCTCCCAAGGCAGAGAGGGCCAGCGATGAAGCCAGCACCTGCCTGCGTCGCAAACCTGATGGCAAGGGGGTCGTCATGGCGTGTCTCCAGTGTTTGTTATGGCATTCACCTACGCCTGAGCTACAGGGGAATGATCATCATGGTGTCGATGGCCCGGGAATCATAGATGAATTTGCGTTGTCGAAAACGCGGCTCGCCGGCCACCATGTCCACCAGATCCTGGCACTGCCCACTGGCAAAGAGCTTCATGGTGCCGTCCAGTTCCATGGTGCGCACAATCAGAAAATTGGAGCGCAGCTGCAAGGCGCCCTGCTCCTGGCCCACGATCTGAAGCCCCGAGATCAGGTGACGGTAATGGTGGGGCTCATAGACATTGGCCAGGCGCATCGATTTGATGCGGTCGCGCAGCTGGGCAGCGCTGTGGCAATCGATCACCGCCATGGGCAGGCCACGGTCGTGGTTGAAGCGCGAGGTGACGGTGTAGCGGCCATCCGCCTGCATCAGCTCGCAGATCGCCTCGACCCGGTCCTCATCAATCGCCCGGGCCCACTCATGGAGCAGGTTTTCCACAGCCCGGTAATGCTGTTCCTGGATCAGGGGCATGGCCGCATCCTGTCTGCGCTTGGCTTATCGGGGTTTGGTGCCGGAAGGTTCACAGGCCCATGTCCTGGCGGTAGTTGTGCCAGAAGTTGCGGATGGCGCGCTCGGACAGCTTGCTGCTGCCGCCGCTTTCCAGCCCGCGTCCGCCCATCTCGATGAAGGACTCTCCGCTGGCACCATCAGCGATGGCGCGATGCATCATCTCGCACACCGCGGCATCCTCCACCGAGATCATGCCCGCCGATCCCGCCAGGTTGGCCTGCGCCAGCCGCATGCGGGTGGTGGCCTCGTCATCATCGGCAAAGCCGAAGTAGGTCCAGACCAGATCGCACTGCCCAGGCCCCTTGGGCAGCAACTGGCGGGTGGCCAGGCTGTTGGCGATCTGGTGCAGCACAAACGAGGGGTAGGCGGTGAGGATCTGCACGCTCACCCCATCGCCAAACTCATCGCGCCATCTCAGGATGCCGGGATCTTCCAGGGTGAGGGCATCGTTGTGCGAACGCAGCTTGTCCGCAGTCTCCTGGTAGTCGGCGCTGGTTTTTTCAGTGCCGGCCTTGGTGTAGAAATACACATGCCGGCCCTGCCGGTCGAGCACCATGCCCGACTCCTGCGACTGGCGCGACAGGCCAAAGGTGCCGTAGAAAGTGTGCAGGATGTTGGCGTGGTAGGAGTCGCGCGGGTTCTCGTGGTAGGCCTTCCAGTTGGCATGGATGCGCTGGGTGTCATAGCCCAGCACCTTGAGCGGTTTGTGCAGCACCCGGCGAATGCCAGCAGCCACATCGCCCAGCCAGTCCTCCAGCGCCTCGGTTTTGTCGGAAAAGGTGGCAAACACCAGTCCGCACAGCGTGGCCACGCGCAGGGTGCGCAAGCCATGCTCGGCCAGCTGAAAGTCCTTGGGCAGGCCGCCCTCGCCGCGCAGGCCATGCTGGAAGGCGGCATGGCTCAGCTCACCGTTGAGCTTGTAGCTCCAGGCGTGGTAGACGCAATAAAGCTTCTTGGCCTGACCAAAGGCTTCGCGGCACACCATATTGCCGCGGTGGGCGCAGCGGTTGAGCATGGCGTGCAAGCTGCCGTCCTCGCCCCGGGTCAGCAGCACCGACTGCTCGCCGATGTAGGTGGTCTTGTAGCAACCCGGCTCGGGCACCTCGGCCTCCAGACCCAGGTAATGCCAGGACGCGCCCTGAAAAATACGCTGCTGCTCCAGGGCATGGATGTTCGGATCGGAGTACACCCAATAAGGCACCCGGGTCACGCCCTGGGCTGGCCACTGACGGGGCAGGGCTGGGGCGCTGTCAGCAGGAAGGGCTGCGTTCATGGGCGTTGACGATATGGGTGAACAATCAGCTGCAAGAGGCCAGGCCGCTCCAGCTCGGCCAGATGCTGGTGCCGATCAGGGTAGCCCGCAGAAGAATGAGAGGACATGGCGCCAGCCAAGAATTGGTCAAAACCCGATGATGCCTGCTTCATGCCCGCCTTGCAGGCTGGCTTGCCCGAGAAAAATTCACAGCTGCTGCACCTGCGCCGAGCCCAGACCCTCACCCAGCGCGTGGATGGCCAGCTCGGTATCACGGCCTTCCTGCAACAGCCACTCGATGAAGGCCGCAGGCACACTGCCAGCCTCCGGCCGCTGGGCAGTGCAGAGGTAATACTGGCGTTGGTGCGCGAGGGCAAAGCCAAAGGGCGCGCACAGATGACCGGCAATCACATCATCCGCCACCAGAAACAGGGGCACCAGCACCACGCCCAGGCCTTCGGCCGCCGCCTGCAAGGCAAAGAACATCTGCTCAAACTGCAGGCTGTGCTGAGGGTGTATATCCGCCAAGCCTGCCAGGCCCAGCCAGTCACGCCAGCTCACTGGCTCGGTGTCGTAGCTGATAAGGGTCTGACGACGCAGGTCCAGTGGCTCGCGCAGGCTGCCTTTGGCCAGCAGGTCGGGGTGGCAGATTGGCAGAATCTCCTCGGACATGAAGGGCACCGCGTGCATGCCTGCCAGCGGCTGTCGTGCGCCTCGGATGGCCATGTCATAGGCCTGGCCGGCAAAGCTGATCGGCGCGGTGGAGGTGGTCAGCTTGACCTGAACGCCCGGGAAGCGACGCTGAAAAGTGGAGAGCCTCGGAATCAGCCAGCGCATGGTGAAGGTGGGCGGCGCATTGACGCGCAATACCGAGGATTCTTTCTGCTCCAGCAGTAGCGATGAGGCCTGGGCTATCCTGTCCAGGGCCGGCGTCACGCTAGCCAGGAAAGCCTTGCCGGCCTCGCTCAGGCTGATTTGCGAGGGACTGCGGTGAAACAGCTCGGTGCCCAGCCAGCTCTCCAGCGCAGCCACCTGCTTGCTCACCGCGCCGTGGGTGACAAACAATTCCCTGGCAGCCTTGCTGAAGCTGACATGGCGGGCCGCTGCCTCAAAAGCACGCACCGCATTGAGCGGGGGCAGTTTTCTCATGCCAGCAGCTTGTGATTGGGAGAATCCATAGTGTGAGTTTTTTTCACAAGGCATGAATATTAATGAATTGCGCCCTGGCTGACAAGCGCTGACACTAGATCCATGAAAGCCGCCGCCTTTGACTACACCCGGGCCCAGGATCTGGAGCAGGCCCTGGAGCTGCTGGCGCAACACGGCAGCGAGGCCAAGCTGATCGCCGGCGGTCAAAGTCTGGTGCCCATGATGGCCATGCGCCTGGCGCGTCCCACGCAGCTGGTGGACATCTACCGCCTGGACGCGCTGCGCCAGATCAACGTGCAAGAGCAGACTGTGATGATCGGTGCCGCAGTGCGGCAAAAAGAAGTGCAGGACAAGGCCGAGTTGCTGCGCCAACTGCCCCTGCTGGCCAACGCGCTGCCCTGGGTGGGCCACCAGCAGACCCGCAACCGCGGCACGGTGGGCGGCAGCCTGGCACATGCTGACCCCTCCGCTGAACTACCGCTGGCCTTTCTTGTTTTGGGCGGCGCTGTCCTTGTGCGCAAACACGGACAAGTCACGCGCCGCATAGCGGCAGAAGATTTTTTTCTTGGCCCCATGATCACCTCGCTGGCTGAAGATGAATGCCTGGTGCATAGCGAATGGCCGATACGCAACAGCATGCGAAGCGCCAGCGCCTTTGAGGAGACAGCCATCCGACATGGCGACTTCGCCATGGCCTCAGCTGGCTGCCAGCTCAGCTTGGACAGCCAAGGCTGCGTCAGCGAACTTAGCCTGGGCGTTGGCGGGGTGGGGCCTGTCCCTCGGGTGTTTCCCGAACTCAGCTCACAGTGGCTGGGGCAGGTGCCCAGCGCGCAGAACATCGAAGCGCTGGCGCATCAGGTCAGTGCCGAGCTGGACCCGCACAGCGATGTCCATGTAAATGCCTCCTTTCGGCGTCATCTCGCCCGGGTCCTGTTGCAGCGGGTGCTGACCCAGGCCGCACAAGGTGCCAGCCAGGCATCCCAAAAACCATGAGTCAACTGCATACCATCTCACTCACCGTCAATGGCAAAGTGCAGCGCTGCACGGTGGAGCCCCGTACCACCCTGGTTGATCTGCTGCGCGAGCAACTGGCCCTCACCGGTACACATGTCGGCTGCGAACACGGGGTGTGCGGCGCCTGCTCAGTACTGCTCGACGGCGACCCGGTGCGATCCTGCTGCATGTTTGCCGTGCAGGCCGACGGCCAGTCGGTCACCACGGTCGAGGGCCTGGCGCCCGCGCGCGATCAGCTCTCCAAAATTCAGGATGCCTTTTGCGAAAAGCACGCCTTGCAATGCGGCTACTGCACGCCGGGCATGCTGGTGGCCTGCTCGGCCCTGCTGCAGGAACATCCGCATCCGACGCAAGCCCAGGTGCGTGAAGCGATCAGCGGCAATCTGTGCCGCTGTACCGGCTACCAGCAGATTGTGGACGCCGTGTTGTATGCCACCGGCGGTGAGGGCCACCAGCATGGCTGAGACCAATCCAAGCAATTTCAAGTACATCGGCAAGCACCGCCGCGCGGTCGAGCACAAGCGCTTTGTGCGTGGCCAGGGTCGCTATGCCGCCGATATCCAGCTGCCTGGTCAGCTGCATGTGGCGATTGTGGCCAGCCCCTACGCCAGCGCGCGCATTGTGCGTATCGACACCGAAGCCGCGCTTCAGATGCCCGGAGTGCATGCGGTGGTGACGGGTGAGGAGTTGCAAGCCCATACCGAGCCCATGCTGCCCGGGGTGGATGCGCCCAAGGTCAGGCGCTATGCCCTGGCCCATGGGGTGGTGCGCTACAGCGGCGAATGGGTGGTGGCGGTGGTGGCTGAATCGCGTGCGCTGGCCGAAGACGCCGCTGAGCGGGTGGAGGTCGACTACGAGGTCAGCCCCCAGGTGGTCGATCCGATCCAGGCGATGCATGCTGGCGCACCGCTGGTGCACCCCGAGCAAGGCAGCAATGTGATTTTTGACCGCACCTTCAACTGGGGGCCGGTTGACCAGGACATGGCCGCCTGCGCGCACCAGCTGAGCTACAGCGTGCAATGGTCGCGCAACGCCACCGTGCCGATCGAGACCTTTGCGGTGTGCTGCCAGTGGAACGACAGCACTGGCATTCTGGATGTCTGGGCCTCTGTCCAGATGCCCAAATTTCCAGACCAGGTGGCCAAGGCCTTGCGCCTGCCGGGCAATGCAGTGCGGGTGCACTTTGATGTGGATGTGGGTGGCAGCTATGGCGTCAAGCGCGGCCTCAAGCACACCGTGCTGGTGGGCTACCTGGCCAAGCGCCTGGGGCGGGCGGTGCGCTTTATCGAGGACCGGCTGGAGAATATGCGCGGCGGTGACATGCAGGGCCCGGACCGGCGCTTTGAGGTAACCCTGGGCTTTGATGCCGACGGCACCATCCGCAGCATGCGCATGCATGCACTGGACGATATCGGCGCCTACTCCGGGCGCTCGCCGCTGCAGCTGGGCAAGCCGGTGGGCGCGATTGTGGGGCCCTACCGCATTGGCAGTGTGCAGTACCGTGCCACTGCGGTGCTGACCCACAAGACACCGCAGGAAGCGGTGCGCGGCTTTGGCCAGTCGCCCACCAACTATGCGATCGAGACCGGCATTGACAAGGTGGCACGCTTTCTTCGGATCGACCGCTTCGCGCTGCGCGAGCGCAACCTGATAGCCAGGCACGAGTTCCCCTACCTCATTCCCAGCGGCACCCACTACGACTCGGGCGACTACCGCACCGTGCTCGCCAAGGCACGCCAGGCCATCGACCTGGAAGAACTGCTGCGCGAGCGCGATCGCCTGCGCGCACAGGGCTTTTATGCTGGGGTGGGCATCTCCACCTGCCTGGAGCCCTCGGGCGGCAACTCTTCCTTTGAGCCGCTGTTCAACCCGAAAAACGAAACCACCACCTGGATGGATTCCTGCCTGGTGCGGGTTGACCTGTCGGGCCATATCACTGCCCTGATGGGCACCTCCTCCTCCGGCCAGGCGCATGAGACCCTGGTCTCCACCGTGGTCGCAGAAATCCTGCAGCGTGACCCCGAGGCGATCCGCGTGCTGCACGCGGATTCGCTCAACGCCCTGCC
>JAFMJA010000144.1 GCA_017853735.1 Burkholderiaceae bacterium
GTTGGGGATGAGGAAAACGCTCGTCAATGTATTCGTTGATGATGTTGGATTCATAGAGAATCAGATCCCGTTCGACAAGAATGGGGACCTGACCATAGGGGTTCATCACGCTGATGTCTTCAGGTTTGTTGTAAAGGTCAACATCACGGATCTCAAAATCCATGCCCTTCTCAAACAATACAAAGCGGCAACGGTGGGAGAAGGGACAGGTTGTGCCCGAGTAAAGCACCATCATGGGTGAAGGCTCCTAAAACAAAAAACAAAGAGTGGGCCGCATTGTCGCAGACCCACTCACAAAATAGCAAATTTTGCACCAAAATGGTGCGAAATTCGGCCCGATCAGCTTACTTGACGTCTTTCCAGAAGCTGGCATTCAAGCGCCAGGCAATTCCCGCAAATATCAGGAGGAAGACCATGACCCACACGCCGATGCGGAATCGTGTGTTTTGCGCCGGCTCGCCCATCCATTGCAAATAGTTCACCAGATCGCCCACTGCCTGGTCGTACTGAGAAGAGGTCATGCTGCCTGGAGAAACCTGCTCCCAGCCTTTGAACAGCTTGACTTCATGACCATGCTCCTGCCGGGTTTCATACACAGGTTGTCGCTTGCCCTGGAGCTCCCACAAGGCATGGGGCATACCTACATTGGGAAAAGCCAGGTTGTTCCAGCCGGTTGCCTTGGTGTCATCGGGGTGGAAAGAGCGCAGAAAGGTGTAGAGGTAGTCAGCACCCGTTCCGCCATGGCCGGCGCGGGAGCGGGCAATCACGCTCAGATCGGGGGGATTGGCACCAAACCACCCCTTGGCTTCCTTGGGGTCAATGGCAGCCTTCATGGTGTCGCCCACCTTGTCGGTGGTGAACAGCAGGTTCGCCTTGATTTGCTCGTTGGTGAGCCCAATGTCCTGCAGGCGGTTGTAACGCATATACGCCGCCGAATGACAATTTAGGCAGTAATTGACAAATAGCTTGGCACCGTTTTGCAGGGATCCCAGTTCGCTGGTATTGACCGGCGCCTTGTCCCAAGGGATGCCTTCGGTGGCGGCCTGGGCAGCGCCAAGCATGCTCAGCGACAGGATGAAACCATAAATCAGTTGCTTCATGGGTAATGGACTCCGGGGCTCAATGGGCTGCAAAATTCACGCGGCTGGGTACAGCCAGGGGCTGCCCCATACGGCTCCACCAAGGCATGAGCAAGAAGAAGCCGAAGTAGAACAGGGTGCCAACCTGCGAGACGCGCTCGCCCACCGGGGAGGGGGGTTGCACGCCCAGGTAGGCCAGAACAACAAAATTGATGACGAACAGGCCATACACATATTTGTGCCAGCTTGGTCGGTAGCGAATCGACCTGACCGGGCTGTTATCCAGCCAGGGCAGGAAAAACAGGATGACGACTGCCCCGCCCATGACCAGCACTCCCCAGAACTTGGCATCAATAGAGAGCATCAGCGCAACAGCCAATGCCGTAGCCGCCAGAACAGCTGCACGAAACAGGCTCGATTTGCATTTGGTCACACCCAACAAAGCGCCCAGTACCGTACATCCGATGAGCACATACATCATCTCGCTGGTGATGGCGCGTAACATTGAATAGAAAGGGGTGAAATACCAGACTGGCGCAATATGCGATGGGGTTTTGAGGGGATCTGCAGGGATGAAATTGTTGTATTCAAGGAAGTAGCCCCCGAACTCGGGAGCGAAGAAAACAATCGCCGAAAACACCAGCAAAAACACGCTGACCGCAAAAATATCGTGCACCGTGTAATAGGGGTGGAAAGGCACGCCGTCTGCAGGCGCGCTGGCAGACCAGCGGTTGCCCTTCGGGCCGGACTTGATCTCGACACCGTCAGGGTTGTTGGAACCCACATCGTGCAAAGCCAGCAAGTGGGCAGTGACCAAGCCCAACAAGACCAGTGGTACTGCGATCACATGGAAGCTGAAGAAGCGGTTGAGGGTGGCGTCTCCGACCACATAATCGCCGCGGATCAGCAGGGCCAGATCAGGACCGATGAAAGGGATTGCAGAAAACAGGTTGACGATTACCTGGGCGCCCCAGTAAGACATCTGTCCCCAGGGTAGCAAGTAGCCCATAAAGGCTTCAGCCATGAGGACCAGAAAGATGGCGCAGCCAAAAATCCATACCAGTTCCCGAGGCTTGCGATAGCTTCCATAAATCAAGCCTCGGAACATATGCAGGTAGACCACGACAAAAAATGCCGAAGCTCCCGTGGAGTGCATGTAGCGGATCAACCAGCCCCAGGGTACATCACGCATGATGTACTCGACCGAGGCAAATGCAAGCGCGGCATCTGGTTTGTAGTGCATGACCAGAAAGATGCCTGTCACGATCTGGATCACCAACACCAGCATGGCCAAGGAACCGAAGATGTACCAAAAATTGAAATTTTTGGGCGCATAGTATTCGGCCATATGAACGCGATAAGCGTCAAACATGGTGGGAAACCGGTTCTCAAACCAGTTCATGAGCTTGGCGCCAGCTGGCGCGTCGGCGGGTAACTCTTTGAATTCAGCCATGTTGTTCGTCCTCAAGCCTTCTTGTCTTCACCGATCAGCAATTTGCTGTCGGATAGGTACATGTGTGGAGGTACCTCCAGGTTGTCCGGCGCGGGCTTGTTGCGAAAAACCCGACCGGCCATATCGAAGGTAGATCCATGACAGGGGCAAAGAAATCCTCCTAGCCAGTCATCGGGCAAAGAAGGCTGGGCGCCAGATTGAAACTTGTCGATCGGCGAGCAGCCCAGATGAGAGCAAATACCTACAGCCACCAACACTTCCGGCTTGATTGAGCGGTGCTGGTTGCGCGCATATTCCGGGGTCAGGTCGGAGGGGTTGCGCTTGGAGTCAGGGTCGGCCAAAAGGGCCTCGGTCTTTTTCAGGCTGTCGAGCTGGTCCGAGGTGCGGCGAATGATCCAGACAGGCTTGCCACGCCACTCCACGGTCAGCTTCTCGCCCGGCTTCAGGCCAGCGATATCAACCTCCACCGCGGCTCCTGCGGCCTTGGCCTTCTCCGATGGCTGAAAGTTACTGACAAAGGGAATGGCAACAGCCACCCCACCCACCGTCCCAGCGCATCCAGTGGCGATCAGCCAGGTTCGTTTGCTGGAATCGATCTCGTTTTTTTCGCTAAGCGTATCGCTCATGAAAACCCTCATTAATAGCTACGGGGCAGTCGGCTATTGCAACCGGCATCAAAAGTCTGTGATTGTAATCGGGCTGAGGATCGACTTGACAGGCTGGATTCCACGGCTTGAAATACAGGTTGCTTGGCTTCTATCAGTAAAGACCTTCGTCGCCCAAGAAAGGAGACCCCATGGGAATGTTGCAGGAATTCAAAAGTTTTGCAGTCAAGGGCAATGTGATTGATTTGGCCGTGGGCGTGATCATTGGTGGTGCTTTTGGAAAAATTGTAGATTCCGTGGTGAGTGACCTGATCATGCCGCTGGTGGGTTCGGTGGTGGGCAAGCTTGATTTTTCCAACTTGTTTCTGGTCTTGGGCAGCGTACCCACGGGTGTGCCCCAGACACTGGATGCGCTTAAAAAGGCTGGAGTCCCGGTATTTGCCTACGGCAGCTTCATCACGGTGGCGGTCAATTTCGCCATTCTGGCCTTCATCATCTTCCTGATGGTCAAACAGATCAACCGGCTCAAGCGCGAGGCCCCCGAAGAGCCGGCCGCACCCACGGTGATCCCCGAGGACATTCTTCTGCTACGCGAGATCAGGGACAGCCTCAAAAAATAAGCGCTGTCCATCGCAAGTGGTCAAGCGCCAGATGGACCCGCCAGCGCGCGCGCCAGATCGATGGCCTTGAGCAAGCTGGAGGCATCGGCCACGCCAGTACCCGCAATATCAAAAGCCGTGCCATGGTCTGGGCTGGTGCGCAGCAATGGCAGTCCCAGGGTGACGTTGACGCCGTGCTCAACGCCAAGATATTTCACCGGGATCAGGGCCTGGTCATGGTACATGGCCACCACCGCATCAAATTCTCCAGAATCACCCTGCTTGGCCCGCGCCCGCATGAATATGGTGTCAGGGGCAAAGGGCCCGCTCACCTCCATTCCCTCGGACCGGGCCAGCGCAATGGCCGGTGCAATGACATCCAGTTCTTCCCGCCCAAACAGCCCCCCCTCCCCGGCGTGGGGGTTGAGCCCGGCCACAGCCAGCCGTGGTGGGCGATTGAGCATTTGCCCCAAGGCTGTGCGCGCGATGCGCAGGGTTTGCATCAGGTTGTCGACAGTCACCGCCTCAATCGCTTCCCGCAGAGAGACATGAATACTGAGCAGTACGGTGCGAAGCTCATCATTGGCCAGCATCATGCGCACAGGTAACTCTGCAACTGTTTTTCCAAAGTAGCTTGCAGCCTCAGACTGCAGGAGTTCTGTGTGGCCAGGAAAGTTGTCATAGGGTGGGCCAGCCGCCGACAGGGCTTCCTTGTTCAGTGGCGCTGTCACCAGGGCTGCGACCTCCCCCCTCAGCGCAGCCCGCGCCGCCCAGACCACGCACGCACCGGCCTGCCGCCCTGCGGCCGCGCTAACACGACCCCAGGGCGCAGGGTCGACTTCTTCGCCAAGCGCCAGAACAGGCAGACAACCCACTGGCAAGTCCATCACTTCCGCGGGAGACTCGATCACGGCCAGAGGCATTGCCGGCGCGCCAGCGCCAGCCAGCAGCGCAGACGCCCTCCTGATCACGGCACTGGAGCCAACAATGAAACAGCCTCGCATCCTTTGAGCACTATCACGATAGGCCTTGACGATGATCTCCGGCCCGATACCCGCCGCATCTCCCTGGGTGATGGCAATTGGCTTCATGCCGGATTGTCGATATCGATGAATTCGTGGGCCAGTCCGAACTGGCTTGCCACATGTTCTGCCACGGCTAGTGCCCCGAAGCGCTCGCTGGCATGATGGCCACAAGCAATGTAGGCCACACCACATTCGCGCGCATAGTGCGCCTGCGGCTCTGAAATTTCTCCTGTGATGAAAGCGTCTGCGCCAGCTTGGATCGCTGCCTCGAAATAACCCTGAGCAGCACCAGTGCACCAGCCAATACGGCGCAGGGGTCGGGAATTGCCTGAAGCAACCGCTGTCACTGAACGACCCACGACTGCCGACACATGCGCTGCCAATTGCTCGGCATTGGCAAATGTTTGACCCCCCTGATCTTCACCCAGGCAGCCCAGGTCTTGCTCGCCAAAATGCTCCAGCGTACGCAGGCCCAGCCGAGCGCCGAGCTGAGCGTTGTTGCCAAGTTCCGGATGCGCATCCAGAGGCAGGTGGTAGGCAATCAGGTTGATGTCATGGGCCAACAAGAGCGACAGGCGCTGCTTCATCCAGCCAGTCACCCGCCCATCCTGTCCACGCCAGAACAATCCATGGTGGACGAGGATGGTGTCGGCTTTTGCATGGATGGCCGCTTCAATCAAAGCCCGGCTGGCGGTCACTCCCGAAACAATCTTTTGAATCAAAGAAGCACCTTCGACCTGAAGGCCATTGGGGCCATAGTCGCGAAAAAGTTCTGGGCGAAGCAACTCATCCAGTCTGGAGATCAATTTTTGACGTTCGATCATGGCTCGATTGTCCTTCACATCCTGGCATCAGACTCATGCCGCGGGAGGCCAAGACTGCACCTCAAAACTACAGTCGCAGCCCACGCCCGCCGCTATCCAACGCGCACCGCGCCAACGCAGCAAACCCGTCCAAAGGGGGCTTGTCCAAAAAAGCCAGCTCGGCAAGGCCTGTCTGACCACCTGATCGGGCGCCTCCAGCGCGCCACAGCGGTATTGCTCAGTGGATCCGTTCCATTGAAGGGCCTGGCATGCGCCATGACGTCTGCGCGACAGCACCATGCCGACCGGACATGGCTCGCTCAGGCAGCAAACACCACAGCCATTGCAAGGCTGCCCCCAGGCTGGTTTGGCAGGAGCCGTCGAGTAAACCGGGATATAGGTGGTTTTTTGCATCGCCCTGACTCTACAATTTCGTCATGAAACGCATCTGGTTGGTATTCTCTCAGGCTGTCACGGTGGTGCTGGCCGCCTATTTCGTCCTGTTGACCCTCAAACCGTCATGGCTTGGGCGTCCAGCCAGCCCCATCACCGTGATGGAGGCCAAATTGAGCACGAGCGCCGCTGCAGCGGCGCCAGGCAGTTTTCGGCATGCTGCGCAACTGGCCTCCGCTGCCGTGGTCAGCATCAACACCAGCAAAGCTGCTCGCCGGCACCCCAATAGCGATGACCCCTGGTTTCGTTTCTTTTTTGGTGATGGCAATGACGAACCTCAGGTTGGCTTGGGCAGCGGGGTCATTGTCAGCCCGGACGGTTATATATTGACCAACAACCATGTGATTGAGGGCGCGGATGAGATCGAAGTGGTGCTCAATGACAACCGGCGTGCTCGCGCCAAGTTGATTGGAAACGATCCAGACACCGATCTGGCGGTTTTGCAGATCAAGGTGGACAAGCTGCCGGTGATCATCCTGGGATCTCCCGACAATCTGCAGATAGGTGACCCTGTCCTTGCAATCGGCAACCCCTTCGGCGTAGGCCAGACCGTCACCAGCGGCATTGTCAGTGCCCTGGGTCGCAGCCATCTGGGCATCAATACCTTTGAAAACTTCATTCAGACCGATGCCGCGATCAATCCAGGAAATTCAGGGGGCGCATTGGTGGACACCCAGGGGCATTTGCAAGGTATCAACACCGCCATTTACTCTCGCTCGGGCGGCAATATGGGAATTGGGTTTGCCATTCCCATTTCCACTGCCCGTCAGGTGCTGGAAAGCCTGGTGCGCGATGGCCGGGTGACCCGGGGATGGATCGGGGTTGAGCCCAACGACCTGACGCCCGAGCTGATACAGACCTTTGGCATCAAGACCGAGCAGGGCGTGCTGATCACCGGTGTACTCAGCAATGGCCCTGCGGCGCTGGCCGGGATTCGCCCGGGCGATGTGATCAGCTCGGTGGAGGGCAAGGGGGTGAGCAATGTCGCGGAGCTGCTGGGGCAGGT
>JAFMJA010000145.1 GCA_017853735.1 Burkholderiaceae bacterium
CCTGATCACCAACGGCGCGGGTAACTTCGCCAGCTGGGTGCATCGCTTCTTTCAGTACCACGGTCTGGCCAAAGGCCTGAAGACGCAATTGGCTCCTACCAGTGGAGCCATGGGCTACGGGGTGCCTGCTGGGATTGGCGCGGCCCTGGCCAGTGGTCGGCTGGCATTCACGATTGCCGGGGATGGCGACTTCCTGATGAATGGCCAGGAGCTGGCCACCGCGGTGCAGCATGGCGCCAAGAGCATCATTGTCTTGCTCAACAATGGCTCCTACGGCACGATCCGCATGCATCAGGAGCGGGAGTACCCGCAACGGGTGAGTGGTTCGGAGTTGAAAAACCCGGACTTTGCTGCACTGGCCACCGCCTATGGTTATGTCGGCGTGCGCATCACCACCAGCGCTGAATTTGAACCCCAGCTGCTGGCGGCTCTGTCACGCAAGCAGGGCACGCTGATCGAGGTGATGATCGATGTGGATGTGATCACCACCCGCGGCACCCTGAGCGCTATTCGGCAAGCGGCACAGACCCGACAGCGCAATAAGACCTGACGGCTTGGGCCAGGTCAGCGACGATCAGGTAAAGAAGCTCTTGAGCCGGTCAGCCCAGCCGCCTTCGCCGGGGGAATGCTTCTCGCCGCCTTTTTTCAGAGATTCGTCCAGCTCGCGCAACAATTTGCGCTGATGCTCGGTCAGCTTGACTGGAGTTTCCACCACGATATGGCAGTACAGGGCGCCGGCTTGGCTGGAGCGCACACCCTTGATGCCCTTGTCGCGCAAGCGGAACTGTTTACCCGACTGGGTGCCCTCGGGGATGTTGATCGATACCTTGCCACTCAGGGTGGGGACCTCAATTTCACCGCCGAGCGCGGCAGTCACCATGCCAATGGGCACTGTGCAATGCAGATCGTCGCCATCGCGTTCAAAAATATCGTGCTTGGAAATCCGGATCTCGATATAGAGGTCCCCGGGCGGCCCACCATTCATACCTGGCTCGCCGTTGCCCGAACTGCGGATGCGCATGCCATCGTCGATGCCTGCAGGGATTTTCACTTCCAGGGTTTTTTGCTTTTTCAACCGTCCCTGGCCTGAGCAGGCCGAGCAGGGGTCGGAAATGATCTTGCCACTGCCTCGGCAATGCGGGCAGGTTTGCTGAACGCTGAAAAATCCCTGGCGGATCTGAACCGAGCCGCCGCCCTGGCAGGTGCTGCAGGTCTTGGCCTGGGTGCCAGGCTTGGCCCCGCTGCCATGACAGGTGCCGCAGTTATCCCAACTGGGGATGCGGATCTGGGCCTCTTTGCCGCGAGCCGCTTCTTCCAGGGTGATTTCCATCGCATAGGACAAATCACTGCCCCGGTAAACCTGGCGGCCACCGGCCCCACGCCCACGGCCCTGGCCAAACATGTCGCCAAAGATGTCGCCAAAGGCTTCAGCAAAACCGCCGCCAAAGTTGTCCCCCATGCCGCTGCGCATGTTCGGGTCGACGCCTGCGTGGCCAAACTGGTCGTAGGCAGAGCGTTTCTGCGGGTCCGACAGCATCTCGTAGGCTTCCTTGGCCTCTTTGAATTTTTCTTCCGCAGATTTGGCACTATCTCCCTGGTTGCGGTCAGGGTGATGTTTCATCGCCAACTTGCGATAAGCCTTCTTGATGTCTTCATCCGAGGCGTTTTTTGCCACCCCAAGGGTTTCGTAATAATCTCGTTTGGCCATGTTGTTAGCAATTCATGGTGGCAAAACGCCGCGCCGCAGATCCGTTGGGATCATGTCGACGCGGCGGCTCATGGTGTAGATCGCTTGTGCGATCAGCCCTTCTTGACTTCCTTCACTTCTGCATCAACGATGTCATCATCCGCCGCCTGATTGGCAGACTTGGGAGCCTCAGCGCCTGCAGCGCCAGCAGCCCCTGCCGCAGCAGCCTGTTCAGCAGCGTACATCTTCTCCCCCAGTTTTTGGCTGGCAGTCATAAGTGCCTCGGTCTTGCTGTCGATGGCGGCCTTGTCCTCACCCTTGAGTGCATCCTCGACATCTTTGATCGCTGCCTCGATTTTTTCTTTTTCGCCGGCATCGAGTTTGTCGCCATGCTCGGACAGGCTCTTCTTGACCCCATGCACCGCGGCATCAGCCTGGTTGCGCGACTGCACCAGCTCCAGCTTCTTGTGGTCTTCCGCAGCGTTGAGCTCGGCATCCTTCACCATCTTCTGGATTTCCTCTTCGGTCAGCCCTGAATTGGCCTTGATGGTGATCTTGTTTTCCTTGCCGGTTCCCTTGTCCTTGGCGCTGACATGCAGGATGCCGTTGGCGTCAATATCGAAGGTCACTTCAATCTGGGGCAAGCCGCGTGCAGCCGGAGGAATGCCCTCCAAATTGAATTCGCCCAACATCTTGTTGCCAGTGGCCATCTCGCGTTCGCCCTGGAACACCTTGATAGTCACCGCAGGCTGGTTGTCATCCGCAGTGGAGAAGGTCTGGGCAAACTTGGTCGGGATGGTGGTGTTTTTGGTGATCATCTTGGTCATGACACCGCCCAGGGTCTCGATGCCCAGCGACAGCGGTGTCACATCCAGCAGCAGCACGTCCTTGCGGTCACCCGAGAGCACTTGGCCCTGGATGGCAGCGCCCACGGCCACTGCCTCATCGGGGTTCACATCCTTGCGAGGTTCTTTGCCAAAGAACTCCTTGACCTTGTCCTGCACCTTGGGCATGCGGGACATGCCACCGACCAGAATCACGTCCTGAATGTCGCTGACAGAGACCCCAGCATCCTTGATCGCGGTACGGCAAGGCGCAATGGTACGCTCGATCAGCTCTTCCACCAGGCTTTCCAGCTTGGCGCGGGTCAGCTTGATGTTGAGGTGTTTCGGTCCAGAGGCATCGGCAGTGATGTAGGGTAGATTGACATCGGTCGACGCTGAAGAGGACAGCTCGATCTTGGCTTTTTCGGCGGACTCTTTGAGGCGCTGCAGAGCCAACACATCCTTGGTCAGGTCCACGCCCTGTTCTTTTTTGAATTCACCGATGATGTAATCGATGATGCGCTGGTCGAAGTCTTCGCCGCCGAGGAAAGTGTCGCCATTGGTGGACAGCACTTCAAACTGCATCTCGCCATCCACATCAGCAATTTCGATGATGGAGACGTCAAAGGTACCGCCACCCAGGTCATAGACGGCAATCTTGCGGTCGCCCTTGCCGCCTTTGTCCAGGCCAAAGGCCAGGGCAGCGGCAGTGGGCTCATTGATGATGCGCTTGACGTCCAGGCCAGCAATGCGGCCAGCGTCCTTGGTAGCTTGGCGCTGGGCGTCATTGAAGTAGGCCGGTACGGTGATGACCGCCTCGGTGACTTCCTCGCCCAGGTAGTCCTCGGCGGTTTTCTTCATTTTGCGCAGCACTTCGGCACTGACCTGGGGTGGAGCCAGTTTTTTATCGCGCACCTGCACCCAGGCGTCACCGTTTTCAGCCTTGGCAATGGTGTAGGGCATGAGGTCAATGTCTTTCTGGACTTCTTTTTCCTCAAACTTGCGTCCGATCAGGCGTTTGACAGCGTAGAGCGTGTTTTTGGGGTTGGTCACAGCTTGACGCTTGGCCGATGCGCCCACCAACACCTCGCCGTCTTCCTGGTAGGCGATGATGGACGGCGTAGTACGCGCACCCTCGGCGTTTTCAATCACCTTGGTGTTGTTGCCCTCCATGATGGCCACACAGCTGTTGGTGGTGCCGAGGTCGATGCCAATGATTTTGCCCATGCTGAACTCCTGGTATTTCTGAAAATCTGATTTGAATAAGGTGTGGTTGGGTTTGTCTGTTTCAAGACCCGCGGGATTATTTAGGAGCCGCCACGGTCACCAGGGCAGGGCGCAACACCCTGTCAGCAATGGTGTAGCCGTTTTGCAGCAGGCTGACCACGGTATTGGGTTCCTGCTCGGCGGGAACCATGCTGATCGCCTGGTGCTGATGCGGGTCAAATTTGGCGCCAACCGCAGGCCGGATGGCGATCACCTTGTGCCGCTCCAGCGCGGCAACCAGTTGACGCTGTGTGGCCTGCACGCCTTCGCGAATTTGCTCGGGTGAGGCTTCCTGGATTGCCAGACCGGCCTCCAGGCTGTCAAGCACCGGCAGCAGGCTTTCGGCAAAAGAATCGATGGCAAACTTGCGCGCCTTGGAGACTTCTTCATCGGCGCGGCGGCGGGCATTTTCGGCCTCTGCCTTGGCGCGCAGGTACTGATCGGCCAACTCTGCGTTTTTGGCCTTGACTTCGGCCAATTCGGCGCTGGTCTCAGCCAAGGGGTCGGCGATAGTTTCTTGGGCAGGCGTGACCGGTTTGTCTTGGGGAGCAGCTTCAGCGCCGGGGGCGCTGGCCGAGGGCTGGGACGGGTCAGACATAAGACGGATGGAAAAGGGTTAAAAATGACGACGCCCCCAGAAATGGGGGCGAATCTAGGAGTTTCAAGAGGCCAGAAGCCTCTGATTTGAGGGTAAATTCAGTTCAGGTCGAGCAATTCGATCTCAAACTTCAGGGTGGCATGCGGCGGAATCACACCACCAGCGCCTTGGGCGCCATAGGCCAGTTCCGAGGGAATGATCAAGGTACGGCGGCCTCCAATTTGCATGCCAACCACACCCTCATCCCAGCCGCGGATCACCCAGCCAGCGCCGAGATTGAATTCAAAAGGATCATTCCGGTCCAGGCTGCTGTCGAATTTGGCGCCCTGGGTGCCATCGTCCCAGAGCCATCCGGTGTAGTGAACGGAAACACTGTCGCCTGGGCTGGCCTGCATGCCTGTGCCAACTTCAGTGTCGAGATACTGCAATCCGGTTGGGGTGGTGATCATCTAAATCCTGCAAAAAGGGAGCTGTTTCTTGAGGGCAGCAGCAGAATTGCAGCAAACCTCACAACAGATGATTATCGCAGACTTAGGGAAAAAGCCTCTGTTCGCGGTCAGAGGTAGATTTTCTGCAGCAATTGAATCAGTTGGCTACGCTCTGCCGGGTTCAGGCGCTCGGCACTTTTTTCCTCCAGCTTGAAGGCTTTTTGCTCTGCCCTTTGCGCCATTGACAGTCCCTCAGGGGTCAGGTGCAAGCCCATGGCGCGGCCATCATGGGGATGGGGGAGGCGTGAAATCAGCTTGCGTTGCTGCATACGATGGACCATCCCGACCAGGTTGGGTGGCTGGATCGACAGGGTGGCGCACAACTGGCGCGAGGTGATACCGGGGTTGTGGTGAATCACCGACAAGACTGAAAAATCAACTGGCCGAAGTTCAAATTCAGCCATGCCGGCAACAAAGTTTTCAATGATGCTCAAGGCAGCGCGACGGGCGTTGTAGCCCAGCAGCGATTGAAGGTAGCCGGTATCCACCTGATCCACAGCTCGATCTTTTGGGGTGGAATACGTGCCGGGGCTAAGTCCCTCGCCAGACTGGGTGGGCAGGAAATCCGTGATGGTTTGCAGGCCGGCCCGTCTCACTTTTTGGCGGTGCCCAGGTAGGTTTCGATCACGCGGGAGTCTTGTGCCAGTTGCGAAGCTGGACCTTGCAGACTGATCTCGCCCATTTCAAGCACATAAGCCTGATCGGCCACAGCCAGCGCGGCGCGGGCGTTCTGTTCAATCAGCACAATGGTGACCCCGGTTGAGCGCAGAGTTTCAATGACTGAAAACACCTCCTTGACGATCAAGGGAGCCAGGCCAAGACTAGGCTCATCCAGCATCAGCAGCTTGGGCTGCGACATCAGCGCACGACCGACAGCCAACATTTGCCTTTCTCCACCAGACAGGGTGCCCGCCTGTTGAGTGCGTCGCTCCTGGAGCCTTGGAAAGATGGCATAGACATCGTCAAGACGACCACGCCACGCCGTATTGCCCAGGCGGATCTGACGAAACCCACCCAAAACCAGGTTGTCCTCCACACTCATGCTGCCAAACAGCTCGCGCTTTTCGGGTACCAGGGCCAAGCCCAGCATCACGCGCTCTTCAACACTCATGCCGACCAGCGATTGGCCTTCAAAGGTAATCTGGCCCTGGCTGGGCAGAAGGCCCATGAGGCTGTTGAGCAAGGTGGATTTGCCCGCACCGTTGGGTCCGATCACCGTGATCACGCTGCCTTTGTCCGCGTGCAGGCTCAGGCCATGCAGGACTTCAGCCTTGCCATAGCCGGCGTGAAGGTTCTTGACACTGAACAGGGGCTCGGTCATGTCAATGTTCCGTTCCCAGATAGGCGGCGCGAACAGCCGGACTTTGCTGAATGGCTTGCGGCGTGCCCTGGGTGAGCAGGGTGCCAAACTCCATCACCACCAGGTGGTCGCAGACATCCATTACCAGATCCATGTCATGCTCGACCAGCAAAATACTCATACCCTCGCCCTGCAATTGGCGCAGCACTGCAGCCAAGGCCTGTTTCTCCTGATGGCGCAAACCGGCGGCGGGCTCATCCAGCAGCAACAGGGCAGGATCGCCAGACAGCGCGCGGGCTATTTCCATCAGGCGTTGAGGGCCCATAGCCAGATTGCCAGCTTGTTCGTTCGCATAGTGGCCCATGCCGACGCGATCAAGCTGTCTTTGGGCCTCTTTCATCAGCCGCTTTTCCTCGCTCTGGTTGGTGCGCAGCATGGAGGCCAACACACCGCAGCTTCCTCGGGTGTGGGCACCCAGGGCAACATTCTCCAGAACTGTCATGTCCGGAATGATCTTGACATGCTGAAAGGTCCGCATCAGGCCCATACGGGCAATGTCCCTGGCGTGCTTGCCCTGGACGGGTTCACCCCTGAAATGCACTTGACCCGCAGTGAGCGCAAGGGTGCCGGTGACCAGATTGAAGAGGGTGGACTTGCCCGCGCCATTGGGTCCAATCAGTCCAACAATCTGCCCGGCATGGACCTGAAAAGAAATATCGTTGACGGCGACCAGGCCGCCAAAATTTTTCCGGATGTCGCGAATATCCAGTACCAGATCACCGATTCGGGGTTTACCTCGCTGCGCCAGGGGTTCGGCATCCTGAAAGTCGCCCCTGGGCTTGGCCG
>JAFMJA010000146.1 GCA_017853735.1 Burkholderiaceae bacterium
GATGGGTATCGGGCTGTTCGTATTCCACATCGATCACAGATTCAGAAAGTGCAGTCATGGCAATTCCAAAAAAATTCAGGCTGGCCGCAATCTAGAGCTTGGGCTCATAAAAAGCGGTCCAGCAGCTTACGGCTGTCACGGTCCAGCGCGGCTTGGTCGCGCACATAAAACTGGATGCCGTGCGAATCGGTAATGAGCAGCCCACTGCCGCCGCCCAGGCGCCGAATGTCCTCTTCGCCACGCAGGACAAACTGGGTGTGTCCGCGGTCGGTGCGCACATGCCAGGTACAGGGTGTGGAAAAACTGGTGACGCTATCGATCGCCTCGATCACCGGCATGAACTCGCGTGCACGCAGGGCGTCACGGATCAGCTGCTGCTGGTCGGAGGGCAAGTCCGGCAGCGCGGGGATCCAGGCGACTTCATGGCCATCGGCATCAACGATCCCGATACCGTGCTCTGGCGCCTGGATCGGATAGGAGCGAACCGGCATCACACCTTCAACCCGACGGCCATCGGCCAGGACCAGCACCAACTTGCCAAAAGCATCCAGGCTGAGTTCGAATTGCCTAGGCGGCAGCCTATCGCCGACGCGTTGACTCTCGCTCATGTCTTCTCCTTGGCTTCCTGCTTGAGGATGCGTCTCTCCGCCACATCATCGAGATCGACGTCCATATTGCGCGCCTGCGCCTTGTACAGGTTGTAATACGCCCCATGGCGGGCCATCAGCACATCGTGGGTGCCCTCCTCCACGACTTGTCCCTTGTCCAGTACCACCAGCCGGTCAGCGCGTTGCAAGGTGGAAAGCCGGTGGGCAATGGCGATGGTGGTGCGGCCCTGGACCAGGTTGTCCAAGGCCTTCTGAATTTCTTTTTCGGTTTCCGAGTCCACCGACGCGGTGGCCTCATCCAGTATCAGGATGCGCGGATCGATCAGCAAGGCGCGGGCGATGGAGATGCGTTGACGTTCACCGCCTGACAAGCCCTGGCCGCGCTCCCCGACCAGAGAGTCGTAACCCTGCGGCAAACGCAGGATGAACTCGTGAGCATGGGCGGCACGCGCTGCGGCAATGATCTCTTCGCGGGTCGCCTCAGGTTTGCCATAGGCAATATTTTCAGCAATGGTGCCGAAAAACAGAAAGGGTTCCTGCAACACCAGCCCGATATGGCGACGGTACTCGGCCACAGGAAATGAGCGGATATCAACCCCGTCAAGCCGGATCGAGCCCTCGGTGACATCGTAAAAACGGCAGATCAGGTTGACCAGGGTGCTTTTGCCCGACCCGCTGTGGCCGACCAAACCAATCATTTCGCCCGGCTGGATGGTCAGATTGATATCCCGGTTCACACCGCGGTTGCCATAACGGAACCCCACATCACGCACCTCGATGTGCCCCTTCACGCTGTCGATATGCACCGGATGGACTGGCTCGGGCACGCTGGAGACATGGTCCAGAATGTCAAAAATGCGCTTGGCCGCCGAGGCGGATTTTTCTGTCCAGGAAACAATACGGCTCATCGAGTCCAGACGGCCGTAGAACCGGCTGATATAGGCGATGAAAGCTGTCAAGACGCCAACCGTGATCTGGTCCTTAGACACCAGCCAGACGCCAAAAGCCCAGACCACCAGCAGTCCCACCTCGGTCAGAAATGAAATGCTGGGCGTGAACAGAGACCAGATCCGGTTGATTCGGTCGTTGACCGCCAGATTGTGGCGATTGGCATCGTGAAAACGCGCTGACTCGCGCCGCTCCTGAGCAAAGGCCTTGACCACGCGTACACCCGGAATGGTGTCGGCCAGCACATTGGTGACTTCGGACCAGACCCGATCGATCTTCTCGAACCCGGTCTTCAGGTGATCACGCACCGCATGGATCATCCACATGATGATCGGTAGTGGCAGCAGGGTCACCAGGGCCAGCCAGGGGTTGATCGAAAACAGGATCACTGCGGTCATCAGCAACATCACCACATCGGTGATGAAATCCAACAGATGCAGGGAAAGAAAGAGGCAGATGCGGTCGGTCTCGCTGCCAATGCGCGCAATCAGGTCGCCTGTGCGCTTACCGCCGAAGTACTCCAAAGACAGATGCAACAAGTGGTCGTAGGTGGTGGTTCGCAGGTCTGAGCCGATACGCTCGGAGACCAGGGCGAGGATATAGGTGCGCGCCCAGGTCAGTACCCAGGCCACAAGGGCCGAGGCGAAAAGCCCTCCCAGGTAAAGCGACACCAGGTAGGGGTCAATCTCCTTGCCGTTCTGAAATGGAATCAGCACATCGTCCATCAGCGGCATGGTCAGATAGGGCGGCACCAGGCTGGCTGCTGTGCCCAGCAGGGTCAGCACCAGGCCGGTCAGCAACTGCCCCCGATACGGATGGGCAAAGCGCCACAGCCGCAACAGCGTCCAGGTTGACGGAGGCGTGTGAATGACCTTGGTACAGATCGGGCACTCATCCTGGTCGGGCTCCAGTGGCGCCTTGCAAATCGGACAGAACTGGCCCTCAGGCTGCAGCGGGAGCTGACCACTGGCCTGACTGGCGCTTTGCAGATGAAATTGCTCGAACACCCGGATCGCGTGCAGGTTCTGTCCCAGCGTAAAGCACCAGCCCGCCAGCTTGGCCTGCGAATCGACCAGGTCAAGATGGCCGACCCCGGCGTGATCATGGTGCAACAGCTCCAGGCCATGGTGGTAGTCCCAGGCCTGCCAAGTCGTCTGCCCCACATTGCGCGCAATCAGTCGGCGATCGGTGACCACCACCAGCCCCTGGCCAAAGCACAGACGGGAATCCAGGTCAACCTCCAGGGCAGCCTGGACGTTCTCACCAGGGTGAAGCTGAGATTGAAGCTCATCCCGCCAATTGGCCGGGATTTCGTTCAATAATTCGTCCTTGGTTGGCTTCATGTCTGTTGTCATCCCATCCGGATCTTTCAGCAAGCGATAACGGCGATCAAGGGAAAGAGGTCTTTGGTGAATGACAATTTAAACAACAGTCCGGTCGTGCGAATGACCTGCTTGGATTCATGACCCATAAAAACATTCAATTCCTGAAGGTCACCCACCTCAAGGGCCCCAACATCTGGACCTACCGCCCGGTCATCGAAGTCTGGGTCGATATTGGCGAGCTGGAGGACTATCCGTCCAACACATTGCCTGGATTCTACGAGCGTTTGACCCAATGCCTGCCTGGCTTGATCGAGCATCGCTGTGGTGTTGGCGAGCGCGGGGGCTTTCTGCAACGCTTGCGCGAGGGCACCTGGGCTGGGCATATTCTGGAGCATGTGGCCATCGAGCTGCAGAACCTTTCGGGCATGCAGATGGGTTTTGGCAAGGCAAGGCAGACCAGCCAGCGCGGCATCTACAAGGTGGCGTTTCGCACCCGTCAGGAAGAGGTCGGTCGGGCTGCAGTTCACTCGGCACGGGAATTGATCATGGCGGCCATTGAAGACCGGCCCTACGACCTTCCTGCCGCCGTCGCTCAGCTGCGCCAGCTGCGCGAGCGCTGGTACCTTGGGCCCAGTACCGAGCATATTGTGGAAGCAGCCATCGACCGGCAAATTCCCCATATCCGTCTCAACGAAGGCAACCTGGTCCAGCTTGGCTACGGCGCAGCCCAGCACCGCATCTGGACAGCTGAAACCGACATCACCAGCGCAATCGCAGAGGGTATCGCACGCGACAAAACCCTGACCAAAACCCTGCTGCAAACCTGTGGGGTGCCTGTGCCCGACGGGGAAGAAGTTGATAGCCCTGACCAGGCTTGGCAAGTCGCCCAGGACATCGGCTTGCCGGTCACGGTCAAGCCAACCGATGCCAACCACGGACGCGGCGTCTTTACCAATCTGAGCGCTCAGGCAGAAATTGAGCGGGCTTATCTGGCTGCCGACAAGGAAGGCAGTGGCGTGCTGGTCGAGCGCTTCATCCAGGGAGAGGCGCATCGCCTGCTGGTGGTGGGCAAAAAAGTTGTGGCAGCCACCCGCGGCAAGATGCAGGTTGTGGTTGGCGACGGCCGATCGAATGTGCGCGAGCTGATCGAGTCCCAGATCAACAGCGATCCCCGCTGTGGCGAAGAGGAAGAATTTCCCCTGGAGCCCCTGATCCTGGCCAAAGAACCCATCGCGCAGCTTGAATTGGAACGCCAGGGGCTGAGCGCAGAGTCTGTGCCTGCTGCCGGTCAAAGCGTTCTGCTCAAACGCCATGGTGACCTGGCGTATGACGAAACCGACTTGGTTCACCCTCAGGTGGCTGCGGTCGCGGCGCTGGCAGCGCGGGTGGTGGGGCTTGATATTGCTGGCATCGACCTGGTGGCACAGGATATCGGTCGGCCCTTGAACGAGCAGGGTGGCGCAATCATTGAAGTCAATGCCGGGCCGGGGCTACTCATGCACCTCAAACCCGCTGAAGGTGAGCCGCGCAATGTGGGGCAGGCCATCATGGAGCACCTGTTTCCTGGCGAAGAGCAGGGGCGCATTCCGATAGTCGGCATCACTGGCCCGGGCAACACCACACGCATCGCACGCCTGGTTGCCTGGTTGCTGCATATCAGCGGCAAACATGTCGGTCTGGCTTGTCAGGATGGTTTTTTTCTGGATGCGCGGCAGGTCGAGTCGCGCAATGGCATGAATTGGGAAACCGGACAGCGCCTGCTGATCAACCGCAGCCTGCAGGCTGCGGTATTTGAAAATGACAGCCGCATGATCCTGACCGAAGGTCTGGCCTACGACCGTTGCCAGGTCGGGGTTGTGACCGGACTGGGCGAGCCGCAGCCCTTAAATGAGTTCTATATTGACGACACCGATCGACTCTTCAATGTGGTACGCACCCAGGTGGACGTGGTTCTGCCAGGGGGTGTGGCTGTCCTCAACAGCGATGACCCTCACCTGCACGAGATGGCTGAGCTCTCGGATGGAGAGGTGATGTTCTATGGCACCGACCCGTCCTCAGCGGTCCTGAGGCGGCATCAATCGGAGGGAAATCGATGTGTCATCCTGCGCGACGGCCAGATCGTCCTGGCCCAGGGTACAGCGGAAACGGCCTTGATGGCCTTGGACTCTCTCAAGCCCTCCAAGGCGGCTCAGCCCAGCATGGTGCTTGGCGCTGTGGCAGCGGCCTGGGCGTTGGGAATTCCTCCCGAACTGATGGGCGCCGGCCTGCGCACCTTTGAAGCCAAACCCTGAGTGCAAATCTGATATGGAAGTCTCTCGTGTCCGTGCCCTGCGTGGCCCCAATCTGTGGAGCCACCACACTTCAATTGAAGCCGTGGTTCATTGCCCGCCCGCGGAATGCGCGCTCAACCCGCGCGAGGACTTCGGCACCCGTTTGCGCGCCCGCTTTCCAGGCATCCTGCCGCTTACGCCGATTGGGCATGAAGAATCCGTCTGCATTGCTCATGTGCTCGAATTGGCCGCCTTGGGGCTGCAGGCCCAGGCCGGCTGCCCGGTCAGCTTTAGCCGCACCACATTGACGATGGAGCCTGGGGTCTACCAGGTCGTGGTTGAATACACCGAGGAGCAAGTTGGCCGACTGGCCATGGAGATGGCGGAGCAGCTGTGCCAAGCTGCCCTGGAGGACTCCCCCTTTGATCTGGCACAGGCACTGGAACAGTTGCGAGAACTCGATGAGGATATCCGGCTGGGCCCCAGCACCGGGTCGATTGTCAATGCTGCTCTGGCCCGTGGCATTCCCTACCGCCGATTGACCACTGGGAGCATGATTGCATTTGGCTGGGGCAGCAAACAGCGGCGCATACAGGCTGCGGAGGTGGATGTCACCAGCGCGATTGCCGAGTCCATCGCCCAGGACAAGGAATTGACCAAGAAACTTCTTGCCGCTGCCGGAGTCCCGGTTCCAACCGGACGTGAAATCAGTTCGGTGGAGCAGGCCTGGGAAGCGGCGCAGCTCATTGGTCTGCCGGTGGTCATCAAGCCCAAGAATGGCAATCAGGGCAAGGGCGTCACCGTCAACATCACCACCCGCGAGCAACTGGCATCGGCCTACACCGCTGCACTGGAATTTGGCGATGAAATTCTGGTCGAGCGCTTCTTGCCGGGTAACGATTACCGTTTGCTTGTGGTGGGCGACCGTCTGGTGGCCGCAGCCCGCCGCGATCCGCCCAGTGTGGTGGGCGATGGCGTCACAACGGTGCGCGACTTGGTGGAGGCGGTCAACCGCGACCCGCGCCGGGGCTCTGGACACGCCACTTCGCTGACCAAAATTCGTTTCGACGATATTGCGCTGGCGTGCCTGAGCGGCCAGGGGCTGCACGCCGACTCGGTTCCAGCCAAAGGGCGACGGGTCAACCTGCGCCACAACGCCAACCTGTCTACCGGAGGCAGTGCCACCGATGTCACGGATGATGTGCATCCTGAAGTCGCCATGCGTGCTGTGGCCGCCGCCCAGATGGTAGGCCTGGATGTTTGCGGGGTTGACATGGTCTGTGACAGCATCCTGGAGCCCCTGGAAAAACAGGGAGGCGGCATAGTCGAAGTCAACGCCGCTCCAGGGCTGCGCATGCACCTGTCGCCCTCCTATGGCAAGGGCAGGCCGGTCGGAGAAGCCATCATCCAGCATATGTTCGGCGACTATGACAATGGCCGCATCCCTGTGGTGGCCGTCACCGGAACCAATGGCAAAACCACCACGGTTCGCCTGATCGCCCATTTGCTGGAAAACCATGGCTGGCGGGTCGGCATGACCGGCACCGATGGGGTCTATATCCACGGGGAATGCATCGACACCGGCGATTGCAGCGGCCCCAAGAGCGCCCGCAGTGTGCTGGCCCACCCGGACGTGGATGCCGCTGTGCTGGAAACTGCGCGTGGGGGCATGCTGCGCGAAGGATTGGCTTTCGACCGCTGCGATGTGGCCGTGGTGACCAATGTCGGCGCTGGCGATCACCTGGGGCTGAATTACATCACCACGGTGCAAGACCTGGCAGTGCTCAAGCGCGTCATCGTTCAGAACTTCGCCCCCGATGGCATGGCCGTGCTCAATGCCGCTGACCCG
>JAFMJA010000147.1 GCA_017853735.1 Burkholderiaceae bacterium
CGATGCCGCGCTGCGGCTGCTGGGCAAACACCTGATGGACCAGCACTGGCTGTATGGGTATGAGGCATAAAGCGCCACGAATGTGATGTAGCGCAGGTCCTTGCTTGGCCAAGTGTGTCAGCATGAACACACCAGATTTCTGCGGCGCAATGCATGACTGAACTTTTTCCTTCCACGCTTGGATGGGTTCCCCAGGGGCGGGTGTCCGCGGTGCGTGGCAATGTGGTGGATGTCCGCTTCCCAATGGGGTTTCTGCCGCCCCTGCGACAGGCCTTGCGGTGTGGCGATACCAACGAGATCGTGCTGGAGGTGCTCAATCATCTGAGCGCAGAACTGGTGCGCACAGTAGCCCTGACTGCGACCCGCGGCATGGTGCGTGAAATGCCCGTGACCGACACCGGGCATGCGCTGGATATCCCGTTGGGCCAGGGCCTGCTCGGCCGCATGCTCAATCTGCTGGGCGAGCCGATCGACGGCCTGGGTGCGCTGGGCGCCATCACGCGGCTGCCGATTCACCGCCCGCCACTGCCCCTGGCGCAACGCGCCACTGGCAACGAGATCTTTGTCACTGGCATCAAGGTGATTGACCTGCTCGCGCCGCTGGAGCGCGGCGGCAAGGGGGGACTCTTTGGCGGCGCTGGTGTGGGCAAGACGGTGCTGATCACCGAGATGATCCACAACATGGCGGGCCGCTACGCTGGTGTCAGCCTGTTTTGCGGCATCGGCGAGCGCTGCCGCGAGGCTGAAGAGCTCTACCGTGAAATGTCCGCTGCCGGCGTGCTTGAGCAGACGGTGATGCTGTTTGGGCAGATGAACGAGCCGCCCGGCGCGCGCCTGCGCGTCGGCCACGCCGCCTTGACGGTGGCCGAGTATTTCCGTGATGTCGAGCGTCGCGATGTCCTGCTGCTGATCGACAACATCTTTCGCTTTGTGCAGGCGGGCATGGAGGTGTCGGGGCTGATGGGGCGCATTCCCTCGCGCGTGGGCTATCAGTCCACCCTGGCCAGCGAGCTGGCCGAGCTGGAGGAACGCATCTGCAGCTCGGCCAATGCGGCCATGACCTCGGTGCAGGCGGTGTATGTGCCGGCCGACGATTTGACCGACCCCTCGGCCACCCACACGTTTGCCCACCTGTCGGCTTCGATCGTGCTCTCGCGCAAGCGTGCCAGCCAGGGCCTGTACCCGGCGGTCGATCCGCTGCGCTCGGATTCCAAGATGCTCAACCCGGCAGTGGTGGGTCAGCGCCATTACCGCATTGCGCTGGCAGTGCGGCGCGCCCTGGCCGAATACGAGGAGCTCAAGGACATCATCTCCATGCTGGGCCTGACCGAGCTGTCGCAGAAAGACCGCGACACGGTCAGCCAGGCGCGCCGGCTCGAGCGCTTCCTGACCCAGCCTTTTTTCACCACCGAGCAGTTCACCGGCCACGCCGGGCGCATGCTGGAGCTCGAGCAGACGCTGGACGGTTGCGAGCGGATCCTGGCGGGTGAGTTTGCCGACCATCCCGAGCGCGCGCTCTACATGATCGGCGCGATCGACGAGGCCGCCGTGCCGGAGCCTGCCTGATGCAGCTCAAGGTGCTGCTGCCAACTCAGGTGCTGGTGGATGAGCCAGTGACGCGCGTCGTGGCCGAGGCGCTCAACGGCTCGTTCTGCCTGTTGCCGCGGCATGTGGACTTTGTCAGTGCCCTGGCCTGCGGCATTCTGGCTTACACCACAGACCGAGGCGATGAGCGTTTTCTCGCAGTCGACGAAGGTACCTTGGTCAAAGTTGGCCCGCAGGTGCTGGTATCCACCCGTCAGGCCGTGGCCCATCCCAGCTTGGAGGCCTTGCGCGATACGATCGCAGAACAGTTTCGCCAGCTCGATGAACAGGAACGTCAGTCGCGCAGTGCACTGGCCCGGCTGGAGGCAGCAGCCCTGCAACACTTTCTTGAGTTGGAGGAGCGGCAGCATGGCTGAGACCGCGCCTCGCGAACAGCCCGCGTCCGTGGCCGCGCTCGAGGCTGACCGCCTGGGCCAGGCGGTGCAGCGCAAGGCGCAACGAAAACTCAAGGCGCGGCGCGACGCTGACCGCGGCGCTTGGTACTGGTTGGGCATGTTTGGCCTGGTCGGCTGGTCGGTGGCAGCGCCCACGCTGCTGGGTATCCTGACCGGGCTGTGGCTGGATCGGACCTGGCCCGGTCGCACGTCCTGGACCCTGACCCTGCTGCTGCTGGGGGTGGTGTTGGGCTGCGCCAATGCCTGGTACTGGGTCAAGCGCGAACAGCGCCAGGAGCCAGCCGATGCGTGAAACCATGGGCCCGGATGCCCCGCGCGTGCTGTGGCCACGGCTGGGGCGAGCGCCTTTGTCCAAGGAGGGTTGCCCATGAAAGAAGTCTTGCTGTGGAGCTGGCCTCTTGTGGCCGGGCTGGGCCTGGGGCTGCTGTATTTTCTGGGCCTGTGGCTCACCGTGCGCGGTCTGCCTGGGCGGGCAGCGGCGCCGCTGTGGTGGCTGGTCAGCCTGGCGCTGCGGCTGGCCTTGCTGCTGGGCGGGCTGTACTGGGTGGGCGCCCAGGATTGGCGCCGCCTGCTGCTGGCGCTGGCCGGCATCCTGCTGGCGCGGTGGGTGCTGACCCGGCGCCTGGGCCGTTTGCCGACCCCACGGCCCGCAGCGCCGGCCCCTTCTGCGCTGGGAGAACACCAATGAACCTGGCGCCTGACAGCCTGGTGCTCTGGCAGTGGGGCGGCTTCAAGGTCAACCTGACCCTGGCCATGACCTGGGCGGTGATGGCCCTGCTCAGCGTCGGCGCCTGGCTGATCACGCGCCGCCTGGGCGACGGCCCGCAGCTGTCGCGCTGGCAGAACCTGCTGGAGGTGCTGGTCCATGGCATGGGCGAGCAAATCCGTGAGCTCAGCCGGCATGAGCCCGGGCCCTACCTGCCCTTTGTCGGCACCCTGTTCATCTTTGTGGCCAGTTGCAGCCTGCTGTCGGTGCTGCCCGGCTTTGTGCCGCCCACCGCCTCGCTCTCCACCGCCACTGCCCTGGCCCTGTGCGTGTTTGTCGCAGTGCCGCTGTTTGGCATTGCCGACCAGGGCCTGGGCGCCTACCTGCGGCGCTACCTGCGCCCCAATCTGTTCATGCTGCCCTTCAACATCATTGGCGAACTCTCGCGCACCATCTCCCTGGCGGTGCGCCTGTACGGCAACATGATGAGCGGCACGGTGATTGTGGCGATCCTGCTGGGCTTCATGCCGTTTTTTGTGCCGGTGCTCATGCGCCTGCTGGGCCTGCTCACCGGCATGATCCAGGCCTATATCTTCGCGGTGCTGGCCATGGTCTACATCGCCTCGGCCCTGTCGGCCCATGCGCCCGCCCCGGGCCGGGACAGCGGCTAGCCAGAACCGAACCACCCACCAGACTTCAAGGAGCGACCCATGGACAACATCTCCCTCATCGGCATGGTTTCAATCATCACTGCCGGTCTGACTATTTCGATTGGCTCGATCGGGCCGGCGCTGGGCGAGGCCCGTGCGGTGGCCCAGGCGCTGGCGTCGATTGCCCAGCAGCCCGACGAGGCCGGCACCATCTCGCGCACCCTGTTTGTCGGCCTGGCCATGATCGAGTCCACCGCGATCTACTGTTTTGTGGTGACCATGATCCTGATCTTTGCCAATCCCTTCTGGGACCATGTCATCGCCCAGGCGGGTCGCTGAGCCATGCGAATCGATTGGTTCACCGTCCTGGCCCAGGCGGTCAATTTCCTGATCCTGGTCTACCTGCTGCGCCGCTTTCTCTACCGGCCGGTGCAGCAGGCGATGGCGCGGCGCGAGGCGCGCATCCAGCAGCAGCTGCAGCAGGCCCAGGCGCGCGAGCAGCAAGCCGAGCAGGAGGCACTGCGCCTGCGCGCACAGACCGATGCGCTGGCGCAGCACAAGGAGCAACTGCTGCAACAGGCGGTGCAGGAGGTGCAGGCGCAGCGGCAGGTCATGCTGGAGGATGCGCGCCAGGAGGTGCAGGCCACCCGCGAGGCCTGGCTGCTGCAGATCGAGCGTGAGCGGCCCGAGTTCATGCGCCAGTTTCGCAGCCGGGCAGCCCAGGCGACGCTGCAGGTCGCACGCCGCCTGCTGAGTGACCTGGCCAACGCCGATCTTGAACAGCAGCTGATCAAAACCTTCATCAAGCAGCTGGAGGAAATCGACCACGACCTGCTGCAGGCCCTGCGCAAAAGCGCGCACAAGGCCCAGCGCATCGAGGTGATGACTTCCTTCGAGGCCGATGCCGACACCCGGGCCCGCCTCAAGCGCGCGGTCCAGCACCATCTGCTCGAGGGCAAGGAGCGGGAGATCGAATTCCGTCATACAGAGCAGCTGATTTGCGGCATCGAAGTCGATGTCGATGGCCGCAGGGTGGGCTGGACCATGGCGCAGTCACTGCGAACGCTGGAAGACGAGCTGGGCCGTGCGCTCAGCCCCAACCCGGAGCAAGCCTGATCATGCTGATGCCGGTGCTCGATGCCACCCTGTCTGCGCTGGCGCAGGCGCTGCAGCGCAGCGCCCCGGCGCTACGGGTGCAGGAGAGCGGCCGGGTGCTGCAGGTCGGGCATGGCATCGCGCAGGTGAGCGGCCTGCCCGGGCTTTCTTCGGAGTCGCTGCTGGCCTTTCCCCATGGGCTGCTGGGCATCGCCACCAACCTGGAGCCCGATTCGGTGGGGGTCGTGCTGCTGGGCGCGGGTGAGGGTCTGAGCGCGGGTGACGAGGTCCGCCTCACCGGCCGGCTAGCTGACACCCCGGTGGGCCCGGCGCTGCTGGGGCGGGTGCTTGACGCCACCGGACACCCGCTCGATGAACGCGGCCCAATCCACTGTACCGAGCGTTGGCCGATTGAGCGGGCGGCGCCAGCCATCATCGAGCGCGCACCGGTGACGGTGCCGCTGCAGACCGGCATCATGGTGGTTGACGCGCTCATTCCCATCGGCCGAGGCCAGCGCGAGCTGATCCTGGGCGATCGCCAGACCGGCAAGACCGCGTTGGCAGTGGACGCCATCATCAACCAGCGCGGGCGGGATGTGGTCTGTATCTATTGCGCCATCGGCCAGCGCGGTACGGCCGTGGCCCGGGTGGTGGACGAGCTGCGCCAGCATGGGGTGATGGCCCAGTGCATTGTGGTGGTGGCCGCTGGGCAGGACGCGCCCGGCCTGCAGTTCATCACCCCCTATGCGGCCACCAGCATGGCCGAATATTTCATGGCCCAGGGGCGCGATGTGCTGATCGTCTACGACGACCTGACACGCCATGCCCGCGCCTATCGCGAGCTCTCGCTGCTGCTGCAACGCCCGCCCGGGCGCGAGGCCTATCCCGGCGACATCTTCTACATCCATTCGCGCCTGCTTGAGCGCGCCACCCATTTGCGCGCGCAGCACGGCGGCGGCTCGATCACCGCCCTGCCGATCATCGAGACCCAGGCGCAGGACATCTCGGCCTACATTCCCACCAACCTGATCTCCATCACCGACGGCCAGATCTACCTCTCCCCCGAGCTGTTTCGCAAGGGTTTGCTGCCGGCGGTGGATATCGGCAAATCTGTTTCGCGGGTGGGTGGCAAGACGCAGTTACCGGCCTTGCGTGAAGTGGCGGGGGACCTGCGTCTGAGCCATGCCCAGTTCGAAGAGCTCGAAGCATTTGCCCGCTTTGCCACCCGCATGGACCCCGACACGCGCGCTGTCATCGAGCGCGGCAGACGGGTGCGCGAGATCCTGCGCCAGCCCGAGCATCAGCCCTTGCGGGTCGCCGAGCAGGTGGCCCTGTTGCTGGCGCTCAACCACGGCCTGTTTGACGCCGTCGAGTTGGCGCAGTTGGGTGCAGCGCAGAGCCAACTGCGCCATGTTCTGCTGGCCGCCCAGCCCGACTTGGCGCTGCGCATTGACAACGGCGAAACGCTGGAAGCCGCCCAGTGGCAGGATCTGGAGCAGACCCTGCAGTCAGCCCTGGCGGCGCTGGAGGAGGGCAAAAGTGCCCAGCCTTGAACAACTGGGACAGCAGCTGGCCAGCCTGCAGGAGTTGCAATCGGTGGTGCACACCATGAAGGTGCTGTCGGCCGCCAGCATCCGGCAGTACGAGCAGGCGGTGCAGGCCCTGGGCGAGTATGACCGCACCGTCGAGCTGGGCCTGCATGTGGTGCTGCGCGAGCGCCAGCGCCCGCCCGAGGCGGCCATCCCGTCTGGCCAACGGCCCCTGGCGGCGATCGTGTTGGGCTCGGACCACGGCCTGTGCGGGCGCTTCAACGAGGATCTGGCAGTTTTCGTCCAGGATCGCCTGCCCACAACAGCAGGCCACGCCCCCTTGCTGATGGTGGTGGGCGCGCGGATGGTTGCCCGGCTGGAACAGGCCGGCCTGGCCGTGCAGGCCGAATTTCTGGTGCCAGGGTCGGCTGCGCGCATTGCATCTTGCGTGCAGCAAATCCTGCTCAAGATCGACGCGTGGCGCAGTGCGCATGGCGTGGAGAAGGTGCAGATTTTTTACAACCGTCCACAGTCGGGCAATTTGCCAAGGCCACTCAGCCGCACGCTGCTGCCAGTCAATCTGCGCCGCCTGCATCGGCTGGAGGAGGCGCCCTGGCCCTCACAGGTGCTGCCCACTTTCAGCATGGAGCGCGAACAACTTTTTTCGGCCCTGCTGCGCCAGTATTTTTTTGTCATCCTCTGTCGTACCTGTGCCGAGTCGCTGGCCAGCGAGCACGCCAGCCGCCTGGCTGCCATGCGCAGTGCCGAAGCCAATTTGCAGGATCGGGTGCAGGAGCTGGGGCGCACCTTGCGACGGGTGCGCCAGGGTCAGATCACGGCTGAGCTGCTGGATGTGGTAGCCAGCTACCAAGCCCTGATGGCTGCCGGCAGTGCCGGGCCATCGCCCGCCTGAAAGCCCGGCGCGAGCGCCGGCCAGTGCGGAAGTCTTGAGCACCACCCCTAAAAGACGCGGCCATGGCGCCAGAAGCTCAGGCTGGCGACCCCCGTGACCCACAGCA
>JAFMJA010000148.1 GCA_017853735.1 Burkholderiaceae bacterium
CAAGACCTGGTTGCAGAAATGGATGAAGCTCGACGACAAGAGCGCCTGCCTTTAGTGGTCAGGCCCTTAGGCGCTTCGTTCCAGATAGCGCTTGCGCCAGAAATAAAACGCCAGACCAGTGGCGATTGCCAGCATGGAGCCCAAAATCCACCAAAATCCGCCGGCCTGGTCGCCGAGGGGAATGAAATCGAAGTTCATGCCAAAGATGCCGGCCAACAAATTGAGCGGAAGAAAAATCGCGGTCAACACGGTAAGCGTGCGCATGATGTCGTTGGTGCGGTTGCTCTGGGCGTTGAAGTGAATCTGTACCGCGGTCTCCACACTTTGTTCCAGCCTGCGCACATGGTGCACCACCCGTTCAATGTGCTCAAGCACATCGCGGCTACGCACTTGCAGCAAGTCACGCTCGCGCTGGCCCAGGGGTGTTCCCGCCTCTGGCCAGTCCTCCAGGGCCTCAATCCAGTCCAGCACCGCTGAGCGCTGGTCCTCGCAGACCTCGTCAAGCTGATGTAGGGAGAGCCTGGCCTCCAGCAGGGAGGCCCAGTTGGAAAACCGCACGCGTGGGTCAATCAGCGCGCTCTGCCAGTGGTCAAGCTGGCGGGTCAGCTCGCGCCGAAGCTCGAGAAAGCCATCCACCATCAGATTGACAAAGCGCAGCATCAGGTCGGCCGGGCTGCTGGGCAGTCGACCGGCTGCCGCACGGGTTTCCCCGGCGGCCGCCTGTATCAGGCGGGCTGCATACGCATCGCGCACTGCGCAGTCGTTCGGATGAACCGACAACAACACTTGCTCAAACACCGCAAAACCCACCGGGCTGGTGTCGATTCGATGCAGGATCGGCGGCCCACCACGGCGTTTGCCCAAGGTGTCCTCACCGCTACCAGTGGCCAACCGGCGAAACACGAGCAAGTCATATTGCGAGGTGTAGTCAAAGTGTGAGGACTGCTGCGCGTTGAGCAGGTCCGAGACGTGCAGGTCAACCAACTGCAGCCCGCACAAACTCTGCAAAGTGGACTGAACTGCGGCGGTTTGCTCCTTGAACTCCTCGCGTGTACAGGAGATCCAGAGAAAACCCTGGGACGGAGCCTGGGTGGGGAGTTGTCCGCTTTCGCTCAGGCTGGCCGGTTGGATGCTGAAGATGCGCATGAGCCCGACCGTTTGCTGTTTGCTTATGGCCTGCGCAATTGCCGGGCGGCCTCGAGTGCAAAGTAGCTCAGGATGCCGTCAGCGCCAGCGCGCTTGAAAGCCAGCAGGCTCTCCATCATGACCGCGTCATGGTCGAGCCAGCCATTTTGCGCAGCAGCCTTGAGCATGGCGTATTCACCGGAGACCTGATAAGCAAAGGTCGGCAGACGGAACTCGTCCTTGACCCTGCGCACGATGTCGAGATAAGGCATACCCGGTTTGACCATCACCATATCGGCCCCTTCGGCGATATCCATGGCGACTTCCCGCAACGCTTCGTCACTGTTGCCCGGATCCATCTGGTAGGCCTTTTTGTTGCCTTTACCCAGGTTGGCGGCAGAACCCACCGCATCGCGAAAGGGTCCGTAAAAAGCGCTGGCGTACTTGGCGCTGTACGCCATGATTCGGGTATGGATCAGCTGGTGTGCCTCCAGTTGTCCCCGGATGGCGCCAATGCGACCGTCCATCATGTCGCTCGGGGCCACGATATCCACGCCGGCCCGCGCCTGGGTCAGCGCCTGCTGCTCCAGCACCTTGACCGTCTCGTCGTTCAGGATGTAGCCCGTCTCATCCAGCAGCCCATCCTGACCGTGGCTGGTGTAGGGGTCCAGGGCGACATCGGTCATCACGCCCAGCTCGGGGAAGCGGGCTTTCAAGCCGCGCACCACCCGTGGAATCAATCCCTCCGGGTTGGCGGCCTCCTTGCCGTCGGGAGTTTTGAGCGAGGGATCGACGACAGGAAACAGGGCCATCACCGGGATGCCGAGTGAGACGCACTCCTCAGCCACTGGCAACAGCTCGTCGAGGCTGAGGCGCTCCACGCCTGGCATGGAGCTGACCGCCTCGCGCCGACGCTGACCGTCGAGCACAAATACCGGGTAGATCAGATCGTGTGCGCTCAAGTGGTTTTCACGCACCAGATTGCGGGTGAATTCGTCGCGGCGCAGCCTGCGCGGGCGCCCGGCAGGGAAAGAGGCGTACAGGGTCATGGGAGAAAATTGTGCCTGAGTTTGGGTGGAGGCCTGAATTGGCGCTGCAAAAGCTTGAATTTTCGGTGATCTGGCATGGATTTTCAGTGATTGGGTGACATGGCCTCTTGCTCTCGCGATTGGAGTTTGGTAGAGTTTTACTTGGACGGGTAACCGTTCCCCGCTTTTCCTCCCTGAGCGGGGCCTTGATGTGTGACAGCAAAAAGGCTTCTAACCCCGGCTCTGATGCCGGGGTTTTTTTTCTACACTACACCCATGCTCTGGGTAAAGTCCTTTCATATTGTTTTTGTGGCCAGCTGGTTTGCGGGGCTGTTCTATCTGCCGCGCATTTTTGTCAACCTGGCCCAGGTGCCGCCTGGCTCGGTGGCCGAGCGCGAGCGCCTGCTATGGATGGCCATCAAGCTGATGCGCTTTACCCATTTGCTGGCCGTACCAGCAGTGCTGCTGGGATTGTGGCTCTGGCTGGGTTACGGCATCGGCCTGGGCGCTGGCAGCGGCTGGATGCATGCCAAACTCGCAGTGGTCGTGCTGGTGTTGGGTTATCACCACGCCTGCTTCCTGATTTTGCGCCGGTTCCAAAACAATGAAAACCGACGCAGCCACATCTGGTATCGGTGGTTCAATGAAATACCCGTGCTGCTGCTGGTGCTGGCAGTAGTGCTGGTGGTGGTCAAGCCGTTCTGAGCGCGATGGCCTTGCGCAAGACCTCTGCCTGGCCGCTGGCCATGGTCTATGTCGGCTTGATTGTTTATGCCAGCCTCTATCCCTTTATCGACTGGCGTGACCAGGGGGTGCCGGCCTGGGACTTTTTGCTTTCGCCCTGGCCCAAGTATTGGACCGGCTTTGACCTGCTGACCAATGTGATTGGGTATGCGCCGCTGGGCTTTCTGCTGGCCCTGAGCGCATTACGCAGCAGGCGCCAGCCCTCGGCCATTTGGTTGGCGTCCCTGTCGGCCTCGGTGCTCTCCCTGCTGATGGAGGCGCTGCAGGCCTACTTGCCAGCGCGTGTCCCGTCCAATGTGGATTGGGGGCTCAATACCCTGGGTGCGTGGGCCGGAGCAGTGGTGGCTGCAGCACTCGAAGGCATGGGCTGGCTCGATCGCTGGAGCCGATTTCGCGATCGCTGGTTTGTGCCTGACGCGCATGGCGCCCTGGTCTTGCTGGCGCTGTGGCCCCTGGCGCTGCTGTTTCCCGCCGCGGTACCCCTGGGCCTGGGCCAGGTGCTGGAGCGCCTGGAGCTTGCGCTTTCGGGGATGCTGGTCAATACCCCCTTTCTGGAATGGCTGCCAGTGCGGGACATCGAGCTGCAACCCTTGGTGCCTGGGGCGGAATTGGGCTGCGTGATGATGGGACTGTTGATCCCCGTATTGCTGGGCTTCAGCGTCATTCCAGACCGCCTTCGGCGGCTGGTGTTTCTGCTCACCGCGCTCGGCGCTGGTGTAAGTGCCACAGCCCTGTCGGCAGCCTTGAGCTATGGGCCTGTGCATGCCTGGGCCTGGCTGAACCTGCCGGCGCAAGCTGGCTTGGGCCTGGCCCTGGGCTTGGCCCTGGTACTGCTGAATCTGTCAGCCCGCAGCAACGCCGCCCTGATGCTTCTGGCCCTGGGCATCTACCTGAGCGTGATCAATCAAGCCCCAACCAATGCCTACTTTGCCCAGACCCTGCAAGCCTGGGAGCAGGGGCGCTTCATCCGCTTTCATGGTCTGGGCCAATGGCTGGGCTGGCTGTGGCCCTATGCCGCATTGGCCTATGTGCTGGCCCGAATCGGACATCAGGATCAAAAAACTAGAATCAAGCCATGAGCGACACTTCTTCAGCCAACACCCCTTCCTATTTCCAGCGCCATATCTTTTTTTGCCTCAACGAACGTGAGGGCGGCCAGGCGTGCTGTGCGCATCAAGGCGCGGCCGCTGCATTTGAGCACTGCAAGTCGGCGGTGAAGGCCGCCGGCCTGGCCGGGCCAGGCCAGGTGCGTGTCAATCGTGCCGGATGCATGGACCGCTGCGCTGGTGGACCCGTGGCCGTGGTCTATCCGGAGGCGATCTGGTACTCCTATGTGGACAAAGAAGATATCGATGAGATTGTCAATTCGCACCTGAAGCATGGCCAGGTGGTCACCCGCCTGCTTTTGCCAGCAGGGGTGGGACGTTGAGGGCGCGCACATGAACGCGCAAACCAAGCGCATCATCCTGGCTGGTCCTGCCGGCGACATTGAGGTGGCGGTGGACCAGCCTGTTGCCGGTGCCCAGCTGAGTGGTACGGCAATCATCTGCCATCCCCACCCCTTGTTTGGCGGAACCATGGACAACAAGGTGGTGCAAACCCTGGCGCGTGCTTTTGTCCAGTGTGGTTGGAGCGCGGTACGCTTCAATTTCCGTGGCGTCGGTGCCAGTGCCGGGGCTCATGACGAGGGGCGAGGTGAGACCGAAGACCTGCTCACCGTGGTGCAGCAGCTCGCGCCCCAGGGGCCCTTGGCGCTGGCCGGATTCTCCTTTGGCTCCTTCATCATGAATCAGGCCGTGCCCCATTTGTGGCCCGCGCGCCCCATTTCGCATCTGATTTATGTGGGTGCTGCCGCCGGGCGTTTCCTGTCGACCGAACTGCCCCCTGAGCTGCGCGAGAGAACCCTGGTGGTGCATGGCGAGCATGATGAAACGGTGGCGCTGTCTGCCGTCATGGATTGGGCGCGCCCCCAGGTCCTGCCAGTGACGGTTTTGCCCGGGGGCAGCCATTTTTTTCACGGACAGCTGCAGGTGCTCAAAAACCTGGTGATCCGCCAGCTGCTGTCCCCTTGAGCAAGGGTTTCCATGTGTAAACGCTGGATTTCCATTCTGTTGCTGATCGCGGCTGTGCCGCTGTGTCTGCGTGCGCAGACCATGCCACAACCACCTGAAATTGCTGCCAGCGCCTACTTGTTGCTGGACGTCACAGCCAACCAGATCCTGGCGGGAAAGGACATCGACACGCCGGTGGAGCCAGCTTCATTGACCAAGTTGATGACCGCCTATCTGGTGTTTGATGCACTGCGTCTGAAAAAAATCGATCTTGGGCAGAAGCTCTCGGTCAGCGAAAGGGCTTGGCGCATGCCCGGTTCGCGCATGTTCATTGACCCCAAAATGAAAGTGCCTGTGGAAGATCTGCTCAAGGGCATGATCGTCCAGTCCGGCAATGACGCCACGGTGGCCCTGGCCGAGGGGGTGGCGGGTTCGGTGGAGCGCTTTGTCCAGCTCATGAACGATCAGGCAAAGGTGCTGGGCATGGCATCAACCCGCTATAGAAATCCGGAGGGACTGACCGAAGCGGGGCACACCACCACCGCGCGCGATCTGGGCGTGCTCTCGATGCGCCTGATGCGGGACTTTCCTGACTTTGTGGCCTATTACGCCATCAAGAAATACCGCTATACAGGAACGCCCGCGGCCAACGACAGCAACCGCAATCTGTTGCTCTTTCGGGACCCGACGGTGGATGGCCTCAAAACCGGACACACCCAGGCGGCGGGCTATTGCCTGATTGCTTCCGCCCGGCGCGATTTCCCCAATCTGGCGGTGGCAGGCGCCAAGGCCGGCTCCCCCGAGGCCGCCGGCAGCCGCCGTCTGGTATCGGTGGTGCTGGGCGCTGATAGCGAAAATGCGCGTGCCAATGAGTCGCAGAAACTGCTGAACTGGGGCTACACCGCATTTGAGGCGGTCAAGCTTTTTGAGGCCCAGCAGGCGGTGATCAGCCCTGCAATCTGGAAAGGCACCTCCTCGACCCTGAAGCTTGGACAGCCGCGATCCATCGTGGTGGCTGTTCCCTCGGGCACTGCCAGCAAGCTGAAAACTGAGGTCGCACGTCAAGACCCAATTGTCGCGCCGGTAGCCAAATGGCAGCAGATGGCCACCCTCAAGGTTTCAATAGGTGAGCGCCCACTTATTGAAATACCCCTTTTGGCCTTGGAGCCAGTCGCCGAAGCTGGATTGCTCGGCCGCGCCTGGGACGGCTTGCGGCTTTGGATCAAGTAAGCTGGGTTGGTCTTTTGCGGCCAAGTTGTGGCTGGAGACTGCGCCAACAACAAAAATCCTTGCGCGACAAGAGTCTGACCGCTATAATGGAAGGCTTTTCGGAAATCCCCCGAAGGATTTCACGTTTCGTTTTAATAAACGTTGAAGGACGTTTTCAATGCCTACCATTAACCAGCTCGTGCGTCAGGGGCGCGAGGTTGAGACTATCAAGTCCAAAAGCCCCGCGATGCAAAACAGCCCGCAACGCCGTGGCGTGTGCACCCGTGTGTACACCACGACGCCGAAGAAACCTAACTCAGCGCTGCGCAAAGTCGCCAAAGTGCGTCTGACCAACGGCTTCGAAGTCATTTCCTACATTGGCGGCGAAGGGCACAACCTGCAGGAGCACTCGGTGGTGCTGGTGCGCGGCGGCCGCGTCAAGGACCTGCCCGGCGTGCGTTATCACATCGTGCGCGGCTCACTTGATCTGCAGGGTGTGAAAGACCGCAAGCAGGCTCGCTCCAAGTACGGCGCCAAGCGCCCGAAAAAGGCCTGATTTTCTAATGAATGGTGTTCAGGTTGCCCGACGCGGGCAGCTTGAGCGAAGTGGCCCCAAGCCCGGTCAATTTCGGGTGGGTCGAGTAAGTGGGAGTCGAGATCGGCTCTCGTGGCCTCCGAAAGGGTGCCAACTGAAGCAATAGAGGTGAAAAATGCCGCGTCGTC
>JAFMJA010000149.1 GCA_017853735.1 Burkholderiaceae bacterium
CCGCCGCCAGCATCATGACGCCCATGATGCTTTTTGCATTGACCCGGCGCTCCCCCTTGGACGCCCAGATCTCGCAAGGAAAGCTGCCGGCCAGCTTGGTCAGTTTGGCCGAGGCACGGGCGTGCAGTCCAAGTTTGTTGCTGATCGTCACGCTGCTTTTGATCATGTCCCACCTTTTGACTTGGCTGGCGGGCCATCCGCCGGCACCTCCACAATACACTGCGCGCCGGCAGCCAGCACTTTCTGCAACATGTTCGGCAGCGCTTCTCCTCGGTAAGTCATGGCGCGCAGCAGCATCGGCATGTTCACGCCAGCGACCAACCTGGCCTGCCCGCTCTGCCAGTCTTTTGTCAATTCCAATGCCACATTGCATGGCGTCGCGCCCAGAAGGTCGGTCAGGATCAAGACCGAACCAGCCTGAAGCGGGCGGCAAAGATCGCGCGCCTTTGCCAGGCTGAGCTCAGGTGCGTCTTGCGCCTGCACATCCAAGGCCAGTACGCTTGCGCTTGCCTCGGGAAACACATGGGCCACCCCTTGGCGTAAAGCACTGGCCAGTGGAGCATGCGCAATGATCAAAATGCCGTTGTCCATGATGCAGATGCAGCACTAGCCCTGATGATGGCTTTTAGCCCGAAGAAAATGCAGGTAAGCCCCCATGCTCATCAGCATGTACACAGCAAATGCAGCGCGTAATGCCTGTGCATCAGCCAGTCCCTGCCCCTTGAATCCATCGGTCAGCAGACCAATGCCCCACTGCACCGCAAACACTCCCGAAAAGATCACCAGGTTGTACGCCGACAGGGCGCGTCCCGCCAGTCCAGAGGGAAATGCCATGCCCACTGCAGGCTGCGCCAGCGCCACAAAGCTGGTACACATGCAGTAGGCAGCCAGACACACCCAAGTCCATTCGCCCAGAGCTGGCCCCGCCAGCAACAACACCAGAAGTACCACAAAGCTGATCGGTAGTCCCCGTGTGATCAGTCCTGGGGCAAGCCAGCCTTTTTTCGTCAGGGTTGGCATGATCATTCCCCAGGTCCAGAAAGTTATCAACATGCTCGCATTGATCCAGAATAGTCCAGTGGCGGCCTCCAGCGGTGAGTAACCCGCAACCCGGATCATCCACGGGGTGGCCCACAAGGTCTGGATGGCGATCAAGCCCCCATAATTGACGAAACCAATCAAAGACATTTTGCGAAAGAACGGATCGCGCCAAACCTCTGCATAGCTTGTCATGGCAGAGGATTGAGTTTTTTCAGCCGGCGGGTCGCCCCAGGTTGGTACTTTCCATCGGATCATGACCATCGACAGCAACACCAGCAGGGCCAGTCCGATAAAGAGCGGGCGCCATCCCAACAATGGCATCAGCCATTGCACTGGCAGTGTAGACGCCACCATGCCCAATGAACCGGTCATCAGCATCCATGAATTGGCTCGCAACTGCGCCCCTGGCTCGAACCAGCGTCGGTAGCCAGTCAATGGCGCCATCAGGCAGGCGCCCACCCCAATTCCTGTCAAGACTCGGGCCACCAGCAGTCCGAGGAAACTCTCGGCCAAAGCGAAAGCCAGAGTGCCCACCACTGCAACCGACAAAAAATACAGAATGACCTTTCTTGGCCCAAATCGATCCAGCCAGGTTCCCAGGGGCAATTGCACGATGGAAAAGCCAAAAAAATAGCCGCCCGCCAGCAAGCCCAGATCACTGGCACTGAGCGCAAACTCGGCTGTCAGGGTTGGAGAAAGGGTTGCGGTGATGGCTCGGATCAGGGCTGAAAAGAAATAGGCGCAGGCAAATGCCAGAAACACCACCACCGCATCTTTGCGTGACAAGACACTCATGGCAGCTCCAGGCCTGAAAAGAAGGGGCCGCTCATTTCCACGCTGATCTTCTCCGCGTAGACAGCCGCATGGTAGAGGTAGTGGCCCTGGGCAAACCATAATGCCTGCAGCGCTATCGGTCGTCCGTCTGGCCGGCTTCCCTGGGCTGCCAAGCGCAAAGGTGCTGGCTCCTTGGCGGCATGCTTGAGCTGGTGCGCCTGACCTTGGGAACCTTCGGCTCGCATGGCAGCCAGGCTGCTCGCCTGCCAACTGGCCTGAACTTCTTGGAGCGCGCCTGTCGATTCAACATTCACTCTGGATAAGGCAAACAAGGCCGCGCCTGATTCGCAGCCCAGCATTTCCATTTCGAAGCTGCGGCCTGCGAGCGCTACTTTTCGTTGGGCATGATCGGGCTTGCAAGGCAGCATGGCCTTGACCCCAGCGTCGCCAATTCGGACCTCTCGCCAATTCAAGGCCGGGCTACAGGCCGTGAGTAAATTACTTGCCATGACGGCCAAGAGTAGCATGCGCACCATGCACTGATTATCGTGCGCCTGTGGAGCCCAAAGCGGGCCTACCATCAGGCAGATTAAACTTGTAGCCCAACGATAACCCTGGCCCCGTCGTCATGAAAAAACCACTATCAGTTGTTTTGCTTCTGCTCATCCTGGGTCTTGGATGGTTGGCGCTTGATGGCACTGGCCAGCAATCGGCGCCAGATTCCAGCTTTGTTCTGCTCGATGGGAAACGACAGAACACCAGCGATTTTCGCGGGCGTGTTTTGCTGGTGAATTTCTGGGCGACCAGCTGCACCACCTGTGTGGCCGAAATGCCCGAGCTGGTGGCAACCCACCAGAAATATCAGTCGCGCGGCTTTGACACCCTGGCAGTGGCCATGAGTTACGACCCGCCCAGCTATGTTGTGAATTTCTCTGAAACGCGCAAGCTGCCTTTCAAGGTGGCCATCGACAACACTGGCGCAGTGGCCAAGGCCTGGGGCGATGTGCGCCTGACACCCACCACTTTTGTGGTCAACAAGCAGGGCCAGATTGTCAAACGCTATGTGGGCACACCGGATTTTGCGGAGCTGAACCGGCTGATAGAACAACTTATTTCTGAAAGCTGAGCTCTTCCCCATGAAAAAAGGCGGTATGGAACCGCCTTATTCGTATTTTTTGAAAAATTATCTATTGGGCGCGGAAATCATCATGGCAAGACTTGCAGCTTCCTGAGGTGGCTTGGAATGCAGATTTGACACTGTCCAGGTTGCCGGTTTTTGTGGCAGCAGCCAGTTTGCTCATTTCAGCCATCATTTTTTCCGCCTTATCCTTGAACTTGGCTTGTTCTTTCCATATTTCAGGCTTGGCCTTTGTGTCACCTTTGTCGGTGCCCTCACCAAAACCAGCCCAAGGCAACTTGGCCATGAACTCAGCCACGGCCGCATTGTCAGCAGCGACCTTGGCATCGAAGGGCACGCGTCCTGCGGCCATGGCACCAACACGCGCATAGTGTTGTTGCATCACAAAAAGTGCATTCTTGCGGTACTTGATGGCATCTTCGGGTTTGGCAAATTGGGCAGAGGCCATACTGGATGCGCCTAAGGCGCCAACAGCCAGAATCAAGGGAAAAATAGCTTTCATAAGTGACCTTTCTGTGTACAGTGATTTTTTTGAGAAGCGGAACCATTGTTTCAAAGTCTTCTTATCCACGCAAGGGCTTATGGAATAATTTTTATATACACAGCACCACATTTAAGCTTTTCAGACTATGCCAAATTCAGTACGCATCTGGGATCTGCCTACCCGCCTCTTCCATTGGCTGCTGGCCGTCTGTTTCATTGGTCTGATTGTCAGCGGCCAGATTGGTGGCGCAGCCATGACCTGGCACTTTCGCTTTGGTTATTCTTTACTGACCCTTTTGTTGTTTCGCCTGCTTTGGGGTTTTGTGGGTGGCCATTGGTCCCGTTTTGCAACTTTCTGGCCCAGTCCGGCCAAGGTTTGGCGCCATTTGCGTGGCAACGGTGATCCGATGGCTGCGGTCGGACATAGCCCGTTGGCAGCGCTATCGGTGCTGGCCATGTTGCTGTTCTTGCTGCTGCAGGTCAGTACCGGACTGATCAGCGACGATGAGATCGCCAATGCCGGTCCCTTTACTCATCTGGTCTCCAACGCTCTGGTCAGCAAGGCCACGGCCTACCATAAGCAGATCGGCAAATTCATTCTGATCGCCCTGACCCTGCTGCATCTTGCCGCCGTACTCTTTTACCTCTGGCGCAAGCGTGAAAACCTGATCGCGCCGATGCTGTCTGGCGACAAGGTCATTGAACCTCCAGTGCGCGCATCCCGTGACGATACCCGCACCCGGCTGATGGCTGCACTCCTGCTGCTGGTCTGTGCTGGTCTGGTGGCCCTGGTGCTTCAGATCGCCGGTCAGCCCTGAGAGGCTCCCGGCCTGAAATTGGGCTTGGCCAGCCAAGTCTTGTTTTTGCATTTGTTCAAAAGCATTAGACTTCAGCTATCGCCCATCGCTTTCTTTTATGGCTTCCCAGTGCACTCCAAAGATCAGTTCGCCAATCGGCCCGGAAGATTTTGCCGATCTGCGCCAGATCTTTACCGAATACGCCAGTAGCCTGCCAATAGACCTGGAGTTCCAGGGCTTCTCGGCGGAGCTCGATGCCTTGCCCGGGGCGTATGCATTGCCCCAAGGCAGCTTGCTGATGGTGAACTACGATGGTCAGCTGGCTGGCTGTTGCGCTCTGCGTCCATTGCCATCGGTCGAATACCCCAACGCCTGCGAGATGAAGCGCCTCTATGTGCGTCCCGCATTTCGCCGCCTTGGGCTGGGCCGGCTACTGGCTGAATCCATCATGGATAGGGCGCGTCTGGCCGGCTATGCGACCATCCTGCTCGACACTTTGGACGATATGGAGGCAGCTCGCAGCCTTTACCAGGACCTGGGCTTTGTCGAGATTCCACCGTTTTACCTAAGCCCTATTGCGGGCGCTCACTACCTCAAGGCTGATCTCTGAACGCAAAAAAAAGGCCTCTGAATATTTCAGAGGCCCGGTGCCAGTTCAATCAGATTTTTATAGCTCGTTGGTGACCGCCTGGTTGAGCATGGTGGCTGCATCACTGACTTCAAATTTGCCAGGCGCCTCCAGATTGAGGGTTTTAACCACGCCATCTTGAACCAGCATGGAGTAGCGGTTGCTGCGCAGCCCCATACCTCGGGCGGTCAAATCCAAGGTCAAGCCAGTCGCCTTGGCAAAATCGGCGCTGCCATCGCCCAGCATGCGGACCTTGCCGGCAGTATGTTGATCACGCGCCCAGGCGCCCATGACAAAGGCATCATTCACGCTGACGCACCAGATCTCGTCGACGCCAGCGGCCTTGAGATCAGCATATTTTTCAACATAGCCGGGGACATGCTTGGCCGAGCAAGTCGGGGTAAATGCGCCGGGCAGGCCAAAAATAGCCACGTTCTTGCCTGCCAGTGACTTGCTGACATCCACCGGATTGGGCCCGATGCTGCAGCCATTGCCCTCGACTTCAGAGTACTCCATCAGCGTGGCAGATGGGAGTTTGTCGCCAACTTTGATCATCGTGAATCTCCTGAAATAAATTGCTCAAAAAAACAGCCCACCATTGTGAGCCGTTTTTGTTTTCTGTGCGGCCACTGGGGCAATTCGCCTAGACCGCTTCTGCTTTTTCCACCAAGCGGGTTGCCACCCAGTTCTTGGTCTTGGAAATCGGTTTGCTCTCGGTGATCTCGATCATGTCGCCAAGCTTGTACTCGCCTTTTTCATCATGCGCATGGTACTTGCTGGAGCGGGCAACAATCTTGCCGTACAACTCGTGCTTGACACGGCGCTCTACCAGCACGGTCACTGTCTTGGCGCGCTTGTCGCTGACCACCTTGCCAATCAAGGTGCGCTTGAGGGATGTTTTAGCTTCCGTCATCTAGGTTCCTTATTTGGCAGCTTGCTTCTGGGCAAGCACGGTTTTGGCGCGGGCAATGTCTCGACGGGTCGAGCGCAGGGTCGCGGTGTTGTTGAGTTGTTGTGTGGCTTTTTGCATGCGCAGGCTGAAATGAGCTTTTTGCAACTCTTTCACCTCGGCTTGCAGGCCGGCAACATCTTTTTGGCGCAGTTCAGCAGCTTTCATTGACTTGTTCTCCTGATTACTGGCCGATCATTCGGCTGACAAAGGTTGTGCGCAAGGGCAACTTGGCTGCAGCCAGCTTGAAGGCCTCACGCGCCAACTCTTCGGGCACACCGACAATCTCGAACACAATCTTGCCGGGCTGGATTTCAGCCACGTAGTACTCGGGATTTCCCTTGCCGTTGCCCATGCGGACTTCGGCGGGTTTCTGGGAAATCGGTTTGTCAGGAAACACCCGAATCCAGATCCGGCCACCACGCTTGACATGGCGCGAGATGGCACGACGAGCCGACTCGATCTGGCGCGCTGTCAGGCGGCCACGGTCGGTGCATTTGAGGCCGAAGTCGCCAAAGGCCACGGTACTGCCACGGGTGGCAATACCTGTGTTACGGCCTTTTTGCTCCTTGCGGTATTTTCTGCGAGCAGGTTGCAGCATGTTTATTCTCCGGATGAACCGTCGGCTGCTGCAGCCGGCGCGGCGACTTTGCGAACGCGCTTAACGGTGGTTTTCGGGGCCTCGGCACCAGCAGCCTCGGCGGGTTTGTCACTTCCATCGCTCGGGGCAGCATTGCTGCCAGCCGGACGACGGGCGCCACGGGCCGGGCGATCAGCACCCGGACGGGCCTCACGACGCGGGCCGCGCGGGCGACGCTCGTCATCAGCACGCGGCGTTTCGGCGACGGGCATGTCGTTGCGGCCCAGCGTATCGCCTTTGTAGACCCAGACCTTGACACCAATGACCCCGTAAGTGGTCTTGGCTTCAGAGGTGCCGTAATCGATGTCAGCACGCAGGGTATGCAGAGGCACCCGGCCTTCGCGGTACCACTCGGTACGGGCAATCTCGATACCGTTCAAGCGGCCAGCCGACATGATCTTGATGCCTTGGGCACCCAGACGCATGGC
>JAFMJA010000150.1 GCA_017853735.1 Burkholderiaceae bacterium
TGGCAAGGGGTAATGCAACAGTTTTTTTCATGAATCTCTGTTTCCAGGGTGAGATGGTTTTACTGCGCAGCCTGTGCTGGCACAGGTACCCAGGGCGCGGCGCATTCCTTGACGTAAGGGTAGTAGGCCTGGGCCGGCTCGCAGTAATACCAGCTGCCAGGTGGCGCCGCCATCTGCGGGGCCGCCTGGGCTTGCTCAATGTAGACCAGGGGCTGTTGGGGAACGATCACAGGGACATACACAGCCGGCCGCAGCACTGGGTAATAACGCAAAGACGGATGGAACATGGGCGTGTAGACAGGACGGATGGATACACCCACGCGAATAGGGGAACGACCGGCGTGCGACATGGCGCTGTCTGCCAGCATGGCCAGACCTACAACAAGCGTCACAAGTTTGAGGTTTTTCATGAAAGTTCTCTTCAAACGCAGCAGCCGTGATGAAGGTTGACAGGCCAGAGTGGGTCTATTCCGCGCCACGATTGTCTCGCATTGTTTCGTGGGAGTCTTTCTTATACTGCAAACTCTGCGTTGTTCTGGGCTACCGACCCGCTGAGCTGGTTGGATAAGGCCCCAGACCCTCCAGAGCGAGAAATCCGCTGCCATCGCTGGCGCAACAAACACTGACTTGATTCAAGGACCTGCTGTGAACAAGGCGTTCACCCGCGAAAACGACAGCGCTGAGGACGATGATCCGCAGCTGCCGCCCCTGCCTGCCGGCGGCAAGAACTACATCACGCCGGCCGGTTACGCCAGGCTGCGCGCCGAGCTGATGGGCCTAATTGATCAGGAGCGCCCCCAAGTGGTGGAAGTGGTGCATTGGGCGGCGAGCAATGGTGACCGCTCGGAAAACGGCGATTATCTCTACGGCAAGAAGCGTTTGCGCGAGATCGATCGACGTATTCGCTTTCTGACCAAGCGGCTGGAGATCGCCGAAATTGCCGATCCCAGCCTGCACCATGGCAGCGAGCAGATCTTTTTTGGCGCCACAGTGACCTACTGCGACAGCCAGGGTCTGGAACGTACCGTGACCATTATGGGGATTGATGAGGCAGACAGTCTGAAAGGACAAGTGAGCTGGATTTCGCCGATTGCCCGAACCCTGCTCAAAGCGCGCGTTGGCGACGAACTTCGACTAAACACCCCTGCCGGTGCAGAAGAGATCGAGGTCTTGCAGGTGACTTACCCGGCGCCAGGCGCCAGCAGCTGAGCGCCAGGCCCAGGGCTTCAGGCGTGACCACTGACGCGCTCGGCGCGCACCACCGAGCTGGTGCGCCGCAGGTCGCGCAGGGCGGTGTCCATATGCTGGCGGTCACGCACTGCCACCAGGAATTTCAGCTCGGTGGTGGCCTGGGCCGCCTCCTGCCCCATATCGATGTGAACAATGTCCACTTCGGCATGGGCCAGGGCTGCGGCCACCCGTGCCAGCACGCCTTTGCCGTTGGCCACCGTGACACTGATCGCGGTCTCGAAGGCGCGCACTGGTTCATCGGACCATTCCACCGGAAGAAAGCGTTCCGCGTCCTTGTTGAACAGCCGCTTGGCGATGCCGCATTCACGGCTGTGGACCAGCAGCCCTTCACCACGACCCAGATAGCCCAGAATATCGTCCCCTGGCACTGGCCTGCAGCAATGCGCCAATTGAACCGAGGCGTTTTCGCTCCCATCAATTACCACCCCCGCATGGGCGGAGCCCTCCTGCGGGGTAAAGCGCTCGCGGGTCATCAGCAAGGCATCGCGCCGCGCACCCCCTTCGGCCATCAGGGAAACCATCAGCTTGGCGACGATGGTGGCAATGCGTTTTCCCAGGCCCAGGTCCATCAACAATTCTTCCCGGGTGCGGTTGCCGGTGATGCGCAAGAGCTTGTCCCAAATCTGTTGCGGATCGCCTTCCACCGGGGGCAGTGCCTCGATGCCCTCGGCTCGCACCGCTTGGGTCAGGAGCTTTTCGCCCAGCAGTTGCGACTGGGTGGTCTCCATGGTTTTGAGGTGATGACGGATCTTGGAGCGGGCGCGCCCAGTTCGCACAAAGGTCAACCAGGCCGGGTTGGGACTGGCCTGTTCCGCGGTAATCACCCCCACCACATCGCCATTGTGAAGTTCGGTGCGTAGTGGTACCGGATCGCCATTGACCGTAGCTGACACTGCGTGGTCACCCACATCACTGTGGATGGCATAGGCAAAATCAACCACCGTGGCGCCGCGCGGCAAGGCCATGATGCGGCTCTTGGGTGTAAAGACGTAGACGGCGTCGGGAAACAGGTCGACTTTGACATGGTCCCAGAATTCAGCCGCATCGCGGGTTTCGTTCTGGATATCGAGCAGCGACTGCAGCCATTGCGTGCCCAGGCGCTCGGCATTGTCGCCACCGGGATCCTTGACCTTGTACATCCAGTGGGCAGCCACACCGGATTCGGCCACCACATGCATGGCCTCGGTGCGGATCTGGAACTCCACATGGATCCCGGACGGCCCCACCACGGTGGTGTGCAGCGACTGGTAGCCATTGAGCTTGGGAATGGCGATATGGTCCTTGAACTTGCCCGGTACCGGCTTGTAGAGCTGGTGCAAGATGCCCAGAGCGGTGTAGCACTCGACCACGCCAGGCATCTGAACCCGAAAGCCATAGATATCGTTGATCTGCGCAAAGCTCAGGTGCTTCTCGTCCATCTTGCGGTAGATCGAATACAGCGTCTTTTCCCGACCACTGATCGGCACCGACAGGCCGGCATCGTAAAAAGCCTTGCGCACTTCACGCTGCACCTTCCACACCAGGTCACGGCGGCGTCCGCTGGCGCGCGAGACCGCCTTGGCCAAGATCTGATGCCGCCAGGGCCACAAGTGACGAAAGGCCGTGTCCTGCAACTCGCGGTAGGCCTGGTGCAATCCGAGTCGATATGCAATGGGCGCGTAGATTTCCAGGGTCTCCGCAGCAATGCGCGACCTGCGTTCGTGTGACAACTCGCTCAGGGTGCGCATGTTGTGAATCCGGTCGGCCAGCTTGACCAGAATCACCCGCACATCACGGGCCATGGCCAGCAGCATCTTGCGAAACGATTCGGCCTGGCCCTCCTCTCGGGTATTGAAGTGCAGCTTGTCCAGCTTGGTCAGGCCATCGACCAGTTCCGCCACCGGGGCGCCAAAGCGCTGGATCAGGTCGGCCTTGTCGATGCCGCAATCTTCCATGATGTCGTGCAGCAGCGCGGCCATCAGGGCCTGCGCATCCAGATGCCATTCGGCACACTGCGCAGCCACCGCGATCGGATGGGTAATGTAGGGCTCGCCGCTGCTGCGCAATTGACCCAGATGGGCCTCATCTGCCAAGCGGTAAGCCTGACGCACCTGTTCCAGATCGGAAGCGGACAGGTAGTCCAGCTTGTCGGTCAGCGCGGCAAAGCTGGCCGCAGCTGCATTGGCGGCAGCCAGCTTGGCTTCTTCCCGCGCCGCCGAGGATTGCGGATTGGCAGCGGCGGGCGAAGCGTCAGAAGCAGGTTCAAACGCAATACCCATGCCTCGAATATAACGCCCCCGGACTGCAAATCGGCTGCCAATAAAAAAGCACCGCAAGCGGTGCTTTGGAGAATAGCTGCGCAGCTCTGCTCAGGTGGGGACTTTTTTGAGCATTTCCACACCGATTTTTCCGGCAGCGATCTCGCGCAAGGCGGTGACGCCAGGCTTGTTCTTGCTCTCGATTTTGGCGGTATGACCCTGGCTGAGCATGCGGGCACGGTAGGTGGCAGCCAGCACGAGCTGGAAGCGGTTGGGGATCTGCGCCAGGCAGTCTTCAACGGTGATACGAGCCATGAAAATTCTCCGGCGATCTAGGTGAGGTTGAGAGCTTTGAAGATATTTGGCCGGGCACGACGCTGACTGGGCAGCTTCAGACGCTGGGACTGGACCACAGTGTGCAGGTCGGCCAGGGCGCGCTCGAACAGTTCGTTGATTATAACGTAGTCAAAGCGCTCGACCTGAGCCATCTCGGTGGCGGCGTTCTTCAGGCGCAACTCAATCACCTCGGGTGAGTCTTCACCTCGTCTGACCAGCCTTTGGCGCAGCTCCTCCCAGCTCGGTGGCAGGATGAAGATGGTGACCGCCTCTACAAAGCGCTTTTTGATTTGCAATGCGCCCTGAAAATCTATCTCCAGAATGATGTCTTGTCCCTGGGCAATCTTGTCTTCCACTGCCTGGCGCGAAGTGCCATAGCGGTGGTTGTGCACATGGGCCCATTCCACAAAAGCATCGGCCTGCACCATGGCTTCAAAGGCCTCGGGGGAGACAAAGTAGTAGTCGCGCCCACTTTGCTCCTGACCGCGCGGCGCGCGGGTGGTGTGAGAGACCGACAATTGAAGTGCAGGGTCAGCGGCCATCAGAGCCTTGACCAGGCTGGACTTGCCCGCGCCACTGGGTGCCGTGATGACGAACAGATTGCCAGGATGGTTCATGGTCATAACGCTGCGCAATGGATGTGGTGGAGGTGGTCGGGCTGTGCGCCTATTCTAGGTTTTGCACCTGCTCGCGCATCTGCTCGATCAGCACCTTCATGTCCACTGAAATCCGGGTGAGCTCCAGCGCGGCCGACTTGGAGCCCAGCGTGTTGGCTTCGCGGTGCAACTCCTGGATCAGAAAATCGAGGCGCTTACCGATTTCCCCGCCCTTACCAATCAAGCGCTCCAGTTCATCAAGGTGGGAGGCCAGACGGGTGATCTCTTCGGCCACATCGATGCGGATGGCAAAGGCGGTGGCTTCGGCCAGGGCCTTTTCCTGGGCAGCCTGGGGCCGCACCGAACCATCGGTCAGGGCCATGGCTTCCTGCCAGCGCTCCAGAAAACGCTGTCTTTGCTGTTCAACCAGTTGCGGCACCAAAGGCGCCGCCTGCTTGGCCAGTGCACGCAACTGGGCAATCCGATCAAGCAGCATGGAGGCCAGGCGCGCTCCCTCGCGTGCGCGCGCCTCGATCAGTGCAGACACCGCCTGTTTAGCCAAAGGCAAGAGGACCTTGCTCCAGTCATGGCTTGCCGCCTGCTCTCCCGCAGCCAGTCGCAGTACGTCGGCCACACTGAGGCAGCGCGCCTGGGGCAGGCAAGCTATCACCCCGTCTTGCACACTGCCAAGTCGTTGCAACAGGCGCGGCGACGGCTCGGGCACCGATCCAGCGCCCGCATCCACAAAAGCACGCAGCTCTACCTTGCCGCGGCGCAGCTGACTGTTCAAGTGCTCGCGCAAGGCAGGTTCGAATGCGCGCAATTCCTCCGGCAATCGGAATGTCAGGTCAAGAAAACGGCTATTGACTGAGCGGATCTCCAGCCCCAATTGGGCGCTGGCGGTGATTTCACCGGCATCATTGGATGCCGGACTGCCCTGCTGGGCACTGGCATAACCGGTCATGCTGTAAACGGGCATGGCATCTTTGGGCTGTGGGTGATGCGCCAAGAATAACCGACCTGGCCTTGACCCCTCCCCGCCAGGCCACAGACTTGATACCATTGAATAGCATCAGCACAGCTTCGCTGCGCATCCAACCCTCACCTGCTCGCCAATTCCTGACCATGACCGACTACCAACGCCACGGCGGCCGCGCTGCTAACGCCTTGCGCCCAGTGCGCATCAGCCGCCACTACACCATGCATGCCGAGGGCTCGGTGCTGATCGAGTTTGGCAACACCAAAGTGCTCTGCACCGCGTCGGTGGAAGACCGGGTGCCGCCCCATAAGCGCGGCTCAGGCGAAGGCTGGGTGACCGCCGAATACGGCATGCTGCCGCGTGCCACCCATACCCGCAGCGACCGCGAGGCTGCGCGCGGCAAGCAAAGCGGCCGCACCCAGGAGATTCAGCGCCTGATCGGCCGCTCGCTGCGCGCGGTGTTTGATCTGAAAAAACTCGGCGAGCGCACCATCACCCTGGATTGCGATGTGCTGCAGGCCGATGGTGGCACCCGCACCGCCGCCATTACCGGATCCTTTGTCGCCGCGCGCGATGCGGTCAACAAGTTGATGGCTGATGGCAAGCTCACAGAGACTCCCATTCACGGCCATGTGGCTGCGATTTCAGTGGGCATTGTGCAAGGCACGCCGCTGCTGGACCTGGAATACACCGAAGACTCGGCCTGCGACACCGACATGAATGTGGTCATGACCGGTGCCGGTCACTTCATTGAAGTGCAGGGTACGGCCGAAGGGGCGGCTTTCAGTCGCCATCAGATGGACATCCTGCTCAAACTGGCCGATCAAGGCATCAAGGAACTGATCCGACTGCAAGACCAGGCATGAACAAGATTGTTCTGGCCTCGAACAATCCGGGCAAGCTGCGTGAGCTGCAGGCCATGCTGGCGCCGCTGGGGCTGGCGCTGGTGACCCAAGGCGAGCTGGGCATTCCCGAAGCGGAGGAGCCGCACCGCACTTTTGTCGAAAACGCCCTGGCCAAAGCACGCCACGCAGCCTTCTTAAGCGGCCTGCCCGCGCTGGCCGATGATGCCGGCCTGTGTGTGGATGCCTTTGGTGGCCTGCCCGGTGTGGACACCGCCTATTACGCCACCCAATTCGGCTACCCCAAGGGGGACGACAACAATGTGCGTGCCTTGCTGGAGCAAATGGAGAACATCAGCAACCGCCGCGCTGCCCTGGTCAGCACCCTGGTGGCCTTGCGCTCGGCCGATGATCCCGAGCCGCTGATCGCCGTGGGCCGCGCGGTGGGCGAGATCACGCGCGCGCCAGTAGGCAGCAACGGCTTTGGCTTCGATCCGGTGATGTTCATTGCGGAATTCGGCCAGACCTTTGCGCAGTTGCCGATCGAAGTGAAAAACGCCAACAGCCACCGCGGCAAGGCGGCACGGCAGATGGTGGAG
>JAFMJA010000151.1 GCA_017853735.1 Burkholderiaceae bacterium
ATAGGCGATTGAATTTGGACGTGGCGTGTGTGCCGATATCGAGCCATTGTTGATGATGCGTCCGCCGCGCGGGTTTTGCGCCTTCATCACCCTGAAAGACTGACGGATGCAGAGAAACATGCCACTGAGGTTGATATCAATGACATTCTTCCATTGCGCAAGGCTAAGCTCCTCCAGAGGCACGCCCGGCGCATTCACCCCGGCGTTATTGAAGAGCAGGTCCACCCGCCCCCACCGCTGAACCACCGTATCAAACAAGGCCTGGACCGATTGCTCATCGGCCACGTCGGCCGTGACAGCCAGCGCGCTGTCTTGGGCAGCCGACATGTGTGCCGTTTCCTCCAGGGGCGCCATGCGCCGACCGACCAGCGCGACACGATAACCATCGTTCAACAAGGCAAGCGCGGCTGCCCTGCCGACGCCTGAGCCGGCTCCGGTAACGATTGCGATTTTGCTCTTCTCTTGCATGACTGATTGCTCCTGGAAATAAATGGAAAATGTTGTTCAACGGATCTTACGGGTCTTGCCCTTGCTGGCTTTGGCTGCGGTCTTTGCAAGGGTCTTGCTGGCCAGCTTTTTGGCGGGCGATTTGGGCATCTTCTTGCCGGCTGCAGTCTGCCGCCGGGCTTTTTTGGCGGGCCGCTCCTGGCTGAGCTCCGGCTCCCTGCGGCTTGAGCCCTTGTCTTTCTCGCGCGGGGTGTGCAATGCCCTGTCCTCGCCCTCTTGTATCAGGCGAAAGTCGATGCGACGACCATCCAGGTCAACCCGACTGACCTGAACTCGGACACGGGTGCCAATCGCATAGCGGATTCCGGTGCGCTCACCCCGCAATTCCTGACGCGCCTCGTCAAAACGAAAATATTCACCCCCGAGTTCAGTGATGTGAACCAGTCCTTCTACATACATGGCATCCAGCGTGACAAAGATGCCAAAGCCGGTAGCCGAGGTCACCACCCCATTGAACTCCTCGCCCAGGTGCTCGCGCATGTACTTGCATTTGAGCCAGGCTTCCACATCCCGGCTGGCCTCATCGGCCCGTCGTTCATTGGCGCTGCAATGCAATCCCGCCGCCTGCCAGGCCATCATTTCAGCGCTGTTCACGCGCCCACCCTTGTCAGCCGCCCGTTTGTCGGGGTCCTGTTTTTCAAGCCGCCGCGACAACTTGGCATGGGCTTCACCCGGCGTTGGCAGGGCGGGCAGGTGGTAAATGGTCTTGCCCAAAACCGCCTTGATCACCCGGTGCACCAGCAAATCGGGATAGCGCCGAATTGGGCTGGTGAAATGGGTGTAGGACTCAAAAGCCAATCCAAAATGCCCGCTGTTGTGTGGGGTGTAGATGGCTTGCTGCATCGAGCGCAGCAGCATCGAGTGAATTTGCTGGGCGTCGGGCCGATCCCGGGTGGCCAGCGCAATCGCCTGAAACTCTGCCGGGGTGGGATTCTCATGAATGGTCAATCCCACGCCAATGGCCTTGAGGTAGTTGCGCAGCAGTTCCCCTTTTTCCGGCGTCGGGCCCTCATGCACACGGAACAAACCGGCATGCTTGCTCTGCCCAATAAAGTCGGCGCTACAGACATTGGCCGCCAACATGGTTTCCTCAATCAATCGGTGCGCCTCAGTGCGCACGCGCGGAACAATTTTTTCAATGCGTCCACTGGCATCACAGACGATTTGTGTTTCGGTGGTTTCAAAATCCACAGCCCCACGTTTGCCCCGCGCGGTGAGCAAAGCGCGATAAACCTCATACAGATGCATCAGGTCTTTTACCCGCTCCTTGCGCCGGATCGCCTCACCGCCGCGTGTGTTGGCCAGAATTGCAGCAACTTCGGTATAGGTCATGCGCGCATGGCTGTGCATGACCCCCGGATAAAACTGGTAGGCTGAAATTTCTCCCTCTTGCGTGATGAGCATGTCGCAGACCATGCACAGGCGATCGACATCCGGATTGAGCGAGCAAAGCCCATTGGAGAGTTTCTCCGGCAACATGGGAATGACCCGCCGCGGGAAATAAACGCTGGTGGCTCGGTCGTAGGCATCCACATCAATGGGTGATCCAGTCTGGACGTAGTGGCTGACGTCGGCAATCGCCACCAGCAGGCGCCATCCCTGCTGGGCCCGCTTGCCCTGCTTGAAGGTGGCTGGCTCACAATAGACCGCATCGTCAAAGTCGCGCGCATCTTCACCATCGATGGTGAGCAGGGGAATGTCGGTCAGATCCACCCGATTCTTCCGATCACTGGCTTGCACCTTGTCGGGCAGGCTGCGCGCCTGCGCAATGCAGGCCTCCGAAAAGATGTGCGGCACGCTGTACTTGCGCACTGCAATTTCGATCTCCATGCCAGGATCATCAACTTCGCCCAAAACTTCCTTGACTCGCCCCACGGGTTGTCCAAACAGTGCGGGGGGTTCCACCAGTTCAACCACCACAACCTGGCCGACCCGGGCCTGGCCGGTTGCGTTTTTGGGGATCAATACATCCTGGCCATAGCGCTTGTCTTCGGGCACCACCAGCCAGACGCCGTTCTCTTGAAGCAGACGACCAATGATGGGTTGGGGTGGGCGCTCGATGATCTCAAGCACGCGCCCCTCGGGCCGACCCTTGCGGTCAAACCGCACCAGCCGGACCTTGACCCGGTCACGGTGCAAAACGGCCCGCATTTCGTTGGGTGCGAGGTAGATATCGGCTTGTCCATCGTCGCGCACCAGAAAGCCATGGCCATCGCGATGCCCCTGCACACTCCCCTCGATCTCGTCCAGCAAGCCGCTGGTTTTTTCCATAATTCTGATAAGATGCTCGCTTTCTTGAAACGCCCAGATGGCGGAATTGGTAGACGCACTAGTTTCAGGTACTAGCGCTTAACGGCGTGGAGGTTCGAGTCCTCTTCTGGGCACCACCAATATACGGCAAAACCCACAAGGCAATGCTTCTAAAAGCCGCTGACACACCAGCGGCTTTTTTCTTGCCCAAAAAGGACCACTCAAACCGGCACGGCCACTAGGTCATGGCCCTGGGTGTCGACAATGCGGGCGCGGGTGAACTCCCCCGCCTTCATGGTCTTGCTGATTTTTTCCGGGGCCAGCAATCGCACCAAGCCATCGATTTCAGGGGCATCCGCGTAGCTGCGACCCAGGCCGCCTTTGCGACCCAGGGCTGGCGCAGAGTCGACCAACACCTGCATGGTGCTGCCGATGCGAAGGCGTAATTTTTCCGCCGACACAGCCTCGGCCACAGCCATGAAACGAGCTCTCCGTTCCTCACGTACTTGCTCTGGCAACATGCCGGGCAACTCGTTGGCCGCAGCGCCCGCGACCGGGCTATAGGCAAAGCAGCCAGCCCGATCAATTTGTGCGGCGCGCAAGAACTCGAGCAAGTGCTCAAACTCGTCCTCAGTTTCTCCGGGAAATCCGGCAATAAAGGTACTGCGAATCACCAATTGCGGGCAAACCTCTCGCCAACGCTGCAAGCGCTCCAGATTTTTCTCGCCGCTGGCCGGTCGCTTCATTCTTCTGAGCACGTCTGGGTGGCTGTGCTGGAACGGGACATCCAGATAGGGCAGGACACGACCGGTGGCCATCAGGGGAATGATTTCATCCACATGGGGGTAGGGATACACATAATGCAAGCGAACCCAGGCACCGTGGGCCTCTGCCAGATCGGCCAGGGCCTGGACAAGCTCCAGCATGCGGGTACGCATTGGCTTGCCCTCCCAGAAGCCAGTGCGGTATTTCACGTCCACACCATAGGCTGACGTATCCTGGCTGATCACCAACAGCTCCTTCACCCCGCCCTCAAGCAGGGCCCGGGCCTCGGCCAGGACATCCCCCACCGGGCGACTGACCAGATCGCCGCGCATGGAGGGAATGATGCAGAAGGTACAGCGATGGTTGCAGCCTTCGCTGATCTTCAGATAGGCGTAGTGGCGCGGGGTGAGTTTCAGGCCAGCTTGGCCAAACGCGCCTGGCACCAGATCCAGAAAGGGATCATGCGGCTTGGGCAGGTGCGCGTGCACTGCATCCATCACTTCCTGGGTGGCATGCGGTCCGGTCACAGCCAGCACGCTGGGGTGGATTTCCTTCACCAGATTTCCGCCATCCGATCCCGATTTGGCGCCTAGGCAGCCAGTGACGATCACCTTGCCGTTTTCAGCCAGTGCTTCGCCGATGGTGTCCAGGCTTTCCTTGACTGCATCGTCGATGAAACCGCAGGTATTCACGATCACCAGATCCGCCCCGTCGAAGGTCTTGGCGGTTTGATAGCCCTCAGCACTGAGCTGGGTCAGGATCAGTTCGGAGTCGGTCAAGGCCTTGGGGCATCCCAGGCTGACAAAGCCAATCTTGGGCGGCTGGGTTGGAGGATTCATGGCGTGGGCAGCCTACTGAAGTGAACAGGAGAGTGGAGCTGCATTGCGGATGCCCGGAGAGTGAAAGCGATGCACAGAATCCCAAGGATGACGGTGAACGAAATGCAAAAAAGCCAGTCCATAGGCTGGCCATGGGTGCGATTGTAAAACCTCGACTGATCTGGCCAGCGCAAACAGTAGCGCAGGCAGATTTATTGACGGGCTGCTGCCAAAAAATTCTCCAGCAAGGGGCTACAGTCCAGCAGGCTTTGATCGGCTATCAGCTGGCTATGAAACTCAGGGTGCCACTGCACACCGCACACAAAACTGGGGCCACTCCAGCTGATGGCCTCGACCACCCCGTCCTGCGCAACAGCCTCTACCCGGACGTCTCGCCCAAGCCGGTTCACCGCCTGATGGTGGATGGAGACCACATTGCCCCCTTCGGCTTGGCCGAACCATTGGGACATGATGCCGTCTTTCAGAAATTCAATGGGGTGAGCGTTTGTATCGTAACGACCGCTTTCATGATGGCCTGAATCGGGGCGTTGGCTTGGCAAGTCTTGGTACAGGGAGCCACCCAGCGCCACATTGAGCAACTGCATGCCCCGACAAATGCCCAGGATGGGCTTGCCAGCCTCCATGAACTCATGCACCAGTTCCAATTCGTAGGCATCGCGCACCGAGTCGCCTTCCCACTCCGGCCTGAGAGGTTCCTCGCCATAGGTGCGTGGGCTGACATCGGCACCGCCTTGAAGAATCAGGCCATCGAGATAGCTGGCGTAGTCGCGCAGGCGAATATTGCTGCGCATCAGTTCGCCATCGCGTACCACCGAGGGGACCATCAGCAACAGCACATCGCGTGTCATGGCCCACTGGGCAACCGATTGTTCCAGCACCAGCAGGGTCTTGGTTTTGATCCCAGTGGCACCCTGCTCGGGGTGAAATATCCGGGCTGAAAGCCCGATGCGAAGGGGGGGCGGACGTTCTGTCATGGGCTCATGCAAGTATCAGCTCATCCAGCTTTGATGCCAACTCCTTGCAAATAAGCCCAATTATCGACCGCCATGATTCATCGGGTTGTTGGCGGCCAGAGTTCTTGACCAGCCTACTCTGGCAAAAGATCGATTTCCTTGGCCACCGCACTCCAGCGCTCATGCTCTCGCTGCACGAATGCAGCGGTTCGTTCCGTGCCTCCCAGTGGCTCTGCAATCGGCCCAATGGTGGCCATGCGTTGCGCCACCTCAGAATCTGCCAAGACCGCTTCGAGGTCCTTGTTCAAGCGCTGCAGCACAGCAGCAGGCGTGCCCACCGGCGCGACCACACAGAACCAGCCCACCATATTGAAACCAGGCAAGAGTTCTGCCAGAGATGGGACCTGTTCCCAGCCGGCAACCCGCTTTTCCGAGGTCACCGCCAGATAACGCAAGCGACCCTGACGCACCAACTGCGCGGTGGATGCCATATCGGCCAGCACGGCATCTGCGTGCCCCCCAATCACGTTCTGCACCGACACCCCCACCGAAGCATAGCCCACCAGATTGGCCTGCATTTTGGTGCGGGCATTGATCAATCGGGCGATGATGCCGCCAAAGGTGCGCGGCCCCTCGTTGGCCAGCGACACCTTGCCCGGGTTAGCGCTTGAGCGTGCGACCAAATCCTGCACGGTTTGAAAAGGCGAGTCGGCTTTGACCAGCAAGGCAAAGGGACTCTTGGCGACAAAAGCCACCGGCGCAAAATCCTTTTCCGGGTCGTAAGGCATCGACTTGAACAGGTATTTGTTAGTCACCAGGGCTGCGGTGGTGGCGAAGTAGAAGTTGTAGCCATCCGCGGGCGCGCGGGCAGCGGCTTGGGCGCCAATGATGTTCTGTCCGCCTGGCTTGTTCTCGATCACGATGGGCTGGCCCAGCACCCTGGACAAGCGCTCGCCCAGAAGGCGGGCCACATTGTCGGGGCCAGAGCCCGGCGGCTGGGACAAGATGAATTTCACCGGCTTATCCGGCCAGGCGCTCTGAGCCTGCACCCAGGTGGCGGGTAAGGTGCTAGCCAGCAGGCCGGCCTGAATCATTGTTCTTCGTTGCATGCTCATCTCCTTCTTGGACATCCTGTGGCTGCACCCTTAAAAGTGTGACAGCGCCCCGAGTTGCTCTTGCAGTTGCGGCGCCGAGTCAATCAGCCCGTACACATAGTGATCGGGCCGGACCAGCGCGGCCTGACAGGCATGCCGGGCAAACCAGGCAGCCAGCACACCATCTTGCTCCTCAAACCCATTCACGCCGAGTTGTACCACGCGCAGGCCAGGCAGCGAGAGTTGGCCAGACAGTTCGACCAGCGCGGCTTCTGCATCAGCAGCCAGCACCAGCCGCCAGCCGTAGCCCAGCAGATCATCCATCCGTTGCGGCGCACGATGTGCTGGCTTGAGCCAGGGCTGGGGAAAAATCGTGCCGCGGGCCG
>JAFMJA010000152.1 GCA_017853735.1 Burkholderiaceae bacterium
GATATGCGGCACATTGGTGCGCATCTGGATGTCCACCGGAATAAAACCGCGATCGCTTACAGCCACGCCCGCCTTGTCGGCACCGATCTTGGCACCGTTGGGGCTGCGGCCCACCGCCTGCAACACCAGGTCATAGGTCTGCGGTGGCGGTGCGCCCTCGCCTTCGAACGAAACCTCAATGCCCTTGTTGGTGGCCTTGGCTGCCACAGTCTTGGTCTTGAGCATGATGTGGTCAAAACGGTGGGCATTCATTTTTTGCCACACCTTGACCAGATCGCGATCGGCCCCCTGCATCAAGCCATCCAGCATTTCCACCACATCCAGGCGGGCACCCAGGGTGCTGTAAACCGTGCCCATTTCCAAGCCAATGATGCCGCCGCCCAGGATCAGCATGCGCTTGGGCACCTCCTTGAGCGCCAGCGCACCAGTGCTGTCCACCACCCGTGGGTCCTCGGGCATGAAGGGCAGGCGCATCGCCTGTGAGCCGGCGGCGATGATGGCTTTCTTGAACCCAAGCACCTGTTGCTTTCCAGTTTTTTCCTGGGCCGAGCCGGTGGTTTCCTCGACCTTCAGGTGATTGGGGCCAACAAAGCTGCCGTAGCCGCGCAGCACCGTCACCTTGCGCATCTTGGCCATGGCCGCCAATCCGCCGGTGAGCTTACCGATGACTTTTTCCTTGTGACCGCGCAGCTTGTCGATATGGAGCTTGGGCTTGCCAAAATCCACGCCCAGGTCTGCCAGATGCCCTACCTCGTCCATCACTGCGGCCACATGCAGCAAAGCCTTGGAGGGAATGCATCCCACATTGAGACAGACACCACCCAGGCTGGCGTAGCGCTCCACCAGCACCACATGCAGGCCCAGATCAGCGGCTCGAAACGCGGCAGAGTAGCCACCTGGGCCACCGCCCAGCACCAGCACATCGCAACTCAGATCGGCTGTGCCACTGTAGGCGGCAGTTGGCGCTGGCGCATCCGAGCCCACTGAAGAAGCCGACGGCGTTTGCTCAGGCGTGGGCAGCGCAGGTGATGTCTGGGCAATGGTGGCGGCTTGCGGCTCGGCCACCTCCAGGGTAAGAATGGACGAACCCTGACGCACCTTGTCTCCCAACTTGAGGCTGAGTGACTTCACCACGCCCGAATGGCTGGAGGGAATTTCCATCGAAGCCTTGTCGGACTCCACAGTGATCAAGGACTGTTCAGCCTTGACCGTTTCGCCAGGTTGCACCAGCAACTCGATCACCGAGACAGTGTCGAAGTCGCCAATATCGGGCACCTTGATCTCAATGTCTGCCATGGCGTGGTCCTTCAGGCTTAAAGCATGACGCGGCGGAAATCGCCCAGCAATTGCCCGAGATAGGCATTGAAGCGCGCCGCCAGGGCGCCATCGATCACCCGATGGTCATAGGACAAGGACATGGGCAGGGTCAGGCGTGGCGTGAAAGCTTCACCATTCCAGACCGGCTCTGTGAAGGACTTGCTCAAGCCCAAGATGGCCACTTCAGGGGCGTTGATGATTGGGCTGAAATAGCGCCCGCCTATGCCGCCCAGCGATGAAATGCTGAAGCAGCCGCCGGTCATCTCGGCCGGGGTCAGCTTGCCCTCGCGCGCTTTTTTGGACAACTCGGCGAGCTCTTGAGAAATCTGCAGCACACCCTTCTGATCGGCATTTTTGAGCACTGGCACCACCAGGCCATTGGGCGTGTCAGCGGCAAAACCGATATGAAAGTATTGCTTGTAGACGAGTGTTTCGCCGTCGAGCGAAGTATTGAATTCTGGAAATTTCCTGAGCGCTGCCACCACCGCCTTGATCACAAAGGCCAGCAGCGTGACCTTGATGCCGGCCTTTTCGTTTTCCCGGTTGAGCTGTTGGCGCAGGGACTCAAGCTCGGTCACATCGGCATGGTCATGGTTGGTGACATGCGGGATCATGACCCAGTTGCGGTGCAGGTTGGCGCCACTGATCTTCTTGATGCGCGAGAGCGCCTGGCGTTGCACCGGGCCAAATTTTTCGAAATCGACCTTGGGCCAGGGCAGGAGTCCCAAGGCTGCGCCGTCGCCGCTAGCGCCCGCGCCCGCCATGGCCTGGGTCCGCGCGCCGCCCGACATCACCGCCTTGGTGAAGTTCTTGACATCTTCCTCGGTGATCCGGCCCTTGGGCCCACTGCCCCGTACTTCCTCCAGCGGCACACCCAGCTCACGGGCAAATTTACGAATCGATGGCGAGGCATGGGGCAAGGCACCTGGCACAGCCGTGGCCGGGGCGTGCACCGGCATCGCCTGGGGCACCGCAGCGGGCGCGGCGGCCAAAGCGGCGGCAACTTCCGGACTGGGGCTGGCAACCACAGCCGCAGAAAGTGCAGGCGCAGACGCAGGGGCTGATGGCACGGTGGCTTGCGGTGCAGGGTTGGCTGGGGCAGGGTTGGCCGGGGCAAGCGCAGGCGGGTTGGCCGCCGCATCCATGGTGAGAATCACCGAGCCCTGAGCCACCCGGTCGCCCAGCTTGACCAAGATGTCCTTCACCACGCCCGACTGGCTGGATGGAATCTCCATCGAGGCCTTGTCAGACTCCACGGTGATCAGTGACTGCTCAGTCTTGATGGTGTCACCGGGCTGGACCAGCACCTCGATGACCGCCACTTCCGAAAAATCGCCGATGTCGGGTACCTTGATTTCAACTATTGCCATGGTTGTTCTTCCTGTTCTGGAAGCAGGGTCTTGTGGCCACGAGCGCACATCGCTACACGAAATGCGTCACGCCACAAGGCGGACCCGCTTCATGCGTGCAACGGGTTCACCTTGTCCACCTTGATGCCGTATTTGAGGATGGCCTCGGCCACCTTGGTCTGCGGCAAGGCGCCTTCATCGGCCAGCGACTTGAGCGCAGCCACCACAATGTAATGGCGGTCCACTTCAAAATGCTCGCGCAGCTTGCTGCGGAAATCGCTCCGTCCGAACCCATCGGTACCCAGCACACGGAAGCTGCGCCCCTTGGGCAGAAACGGCCGGATCTGCTCGGCAAAGCTCTTCATGTAATCGGTCGAGGCGATCACCGGGCCAGCGTGCTTGTCGAGTTGCTGAGCCACAAATGAAAGGCGAGGCGTCTGGGTCGGGTGCAGCAGGTTCCAGCGATCACATTCCTGGCCCTCGCGGGCCAGTTCATTGAAGCTCGGGCAGCTCCAGACATTGGCGGCCACGCCCCATTCCTGCTCCAGCAACTGTTTGGCGGCCATCGACTCGCGCAGGATGGAGCCCGAACCCAGCAGGTTGACACGGGGTGTTTTCTTGGCGCCCTCTTCCAGCAGGTACATGCCCTGGATGATCTGTTGCTCGGTGCCAGGCTTGAGGCCGGGCATGGGGTAGTTTTCATTGAGCAGGGTGATGTAGTAGAAAACATTCTCCTGCTGCTCGACCATGCGCTTCAAACCATGCTGCATGATCACCGCCACTTCGTGCGCAAAGCTGGGGTCGTAACTGACGCAATTGGGAATGGTGCTGGCCAGCACCTGGCTGTGGCCGTCCTCATGCTGCAGTCCCTCGCCGTTCAAGGTGGTGCGACCCGAAGTGCCGCCCAGGAGAAAACCCCTCGCCTGCATGTCGCCCGCGGCCCAGGCCAGGTCGCCCACGCGCTGCAGTCCAAACATGGAATAGAAGATGTAGAACGGAATCATGATGCGGTTGTTGGTCGAGTACGACGTGGCCGCAGCAATCCAGCTGCTGATGCCGCCCGCTTCGTTGATGCCTTCCTGCAGGATCTGGCCCGCTTTGTCTTCCTTGTAATACATCACCTGGTCCTTGTCGACCGGGGTGTACTTCTGCCCTTCCGGGTTATAGATTCCCACCTGACGGAACAAGCCTTCCATGCCAAAGGTGCGCGCCTCATCCACCAGAATGGGCACCACACGCGGGCCCAGGGCCTTGTCTCTTAACAGTTGGGTGAGAAAACGCACATAGGCCTGGGTGGTGGAAATTTCCCGCCCGTCGGCCGTAGGGTCCAGCACCGCCTTGAAAGTTTCCAGCGGGGGCACGACAAAGCTCTCAGTGGAACGCTCGCGCCGCTTGGGCAGGTAGCCGCCCAAGGCCTTGCGCCGCTCGTGCAGGTACTTCATCTCGGGCGTGTCTTCAGCGGGCTTGTAGAAGGGGATCTTGTCCAACTCGCTGTCCGGAATGGGAATGTTGAAGCGGTCGCGCATGTAACGAATGTCGTCATCGCCCAGCTTCTTGGTCTGGTGCGCGGTATTCTTGCCCTCGCCAGCCTTGCCCATGCCCCAGCCCTTGACCGTCTTGACCAGCAGCACCGTGGGCCCGCCCTGACTGTTGTGCGCCCGGTGGAAGGCCGCATAGACCTTTTTGGCATCATGCCCGCCCCGGCGCAGTCCCCACACCTCCGCATCGCTCATCTTGGCGACCATTTCCAGGGTGCGCGGATCACGGCCGAAGAAATTCTTGCGTACGAAGGCGCCGTCATTGGCCTTGAAGGCCTGGTAGTCACCATCCAAGGTATCGAGCATGATCTTGCGAAGCACGCCATCCTTGTCGCGCGCCAGCAACGGATCCCAGTTGCTGCCCCAGATCAGCTTGATCACATTCCAGCCGGCACCCCGGAATTCGCCTTCCAGTTCCTGGATGATCTTGCCATTGCCGCGCACCGGTCCGTCCAGCCGCTGCAGATTGCAATTGACCACAAACACCAGGTTGTCGAGCTTTTCTCGTGCGGCCAGACCGATGGCGCCCAGACTTTCCGGTTCATCCATCTCGCCGTCGCCACAGAACACCCAGACCTTGCGTTGACTGGTGTCGGCAATGCCGCGGGCATGGAGGTATTTAAGAAAACGGGCCTGGTAAATCGACATGATCGGCCCCAGCCCCATGGAGACGGTGGGAAACTGCCAGAAACCTGGCATCAACTTGGGGTGGGGGTAGCTGGGAATCCCTTTGCCGGCCACCTCCTGGCGGAAATTGAGTAAGTGCTCCTCGCTGATACGGCCTTCCAGAAATGCCCGGGCGTAGATGCCGGGAGCTGAGTGGCCCTGGATATAGAGCAGGTCGCCGCCGTGATTGCCTCCCTCATCGGTGTTATCGGCGTGCCAGAAATGGTTGAAGCCCGCGGCAAACATATGAGCGACCGATTGAAACGAACTGATATGGCCACCCAGGTCGCCGCCATCATCTGGGTCTAGCCGATTGGCTTTGACCACCATGGCCATGGCGTTCCAGCGCATGTAGGCACGCAAGCGCCCTTCGAGTTCCAGATTACCCGGGCTGCGCTCCTGCTCTTCGGGCTCAATGGTGTTGACATAGCCGGTGTTGGCGGAAAAAGGCATGTCCACGCTGTGTTCACGCGCATGCTCGAGCAATTGTTCCAGCAGAAAATGTGCGCGCTCCGGGCCCTCCTGCTCAATCACTGCCGACAGCGCATCCAACCACTCATGAGTCTCTTGCCTATCGGCATCGTTGGCGCTGTCACTGAAAGGGTTGGCTGGCAGGGCGGACATGATCGACTCCTTCGGGCATGGCTTGCTTTGAACGCGTATTTTTAGTGCTAGATAAGTATCTCACAGAATTACTCTATTTCAAATCATGCTATCGTATTTTGTATTATGAAATTTAGTAAAAAAATGATTCGATTTCAATCGCAAAGGGAGCAATGGGAAGGTCCTCTACACTTGTAATATGCAGACGCAAGCCTTAAGTCTGAGGTCCCGATTGGGCAAGTTGCCCGCCTCCAAAAAAATGCGCCAATGGTGGCGCCGCCAGGCTCCCGCGAGACAAGACCGCTATGCCACCTTGGCACCCCTGTTGGCTGTGCTCCTATTTCTGGCCGCCATCGTGGCGGCATTTGGCTACCTACGCCTGGAGGAAATGGAACGTGAACAGGAAGCGGTGCGTCATGACCTGGAATATGCCCAACAAAGGCTACGCCTGAGCCTGATTGAACGGCGTGAAGAGCTGGCGCGGCTGGCCCAAGACATCACCCAAAAACCTGCAGACATTGCCAATTTCCGCAACCAAGCTGAAGACTTTCTTCGCCAGCACCCCGAGATGGACAGCCTGATCTGGCTCAATGAGCGCGGACAGATCAAGTCCAGCGCACTCGACCCCAGGCAGTTGCGCAAGCCCGCCAGCTTGGGAGCCGGCATCAGCGAAAAGAATTTCACCCTCGCACGGGATCTGCGCCAGGCCATCTTTGATATGCGGGAATCCTCCCGCGGACGCGAAGCGGCTGTCCAGGTTTACATCCCGCTGAACGACAAAGCACGCTTTGCAGGTGCCTTGCTGGCCGAGTACTCGGTGGAGGTTATCTATCGACAGGTGATTCCCAACGAACTCACCGCTCGTTATGCCATATCGCTGCTCGACGCAGAGAACAATATGCTGGCTGGCCGGATATTTCCCAAGGCCAACCCGGCAACCCGGCTGTTGCCCTGGGCCCGCCAGTCGATCGAGTATGAGATGCCGGTGGCCCCTGTGGGCAATGCGCTGATGATTCGGGCCCAGGGTTACCGCACCTCGCTAGGCCTGATTGGCAATGGCCTGTTCTGGCTGGTCATCACCTTGAGCGCAATCAGTGCCTGGATGTTGCTGGCCAACTGGCAGCACACCCGACGTCGGATGGAAGCACAAAAAGCACTGCTGGCCGAAACCAACTTTCGCCGTGCCATGGAAAACTCCATGCCTACCGGCATGCGTGCGCTCGACCTCAATGGCCAGATCACCTATGTCAACACGGCGTTTTGCCAGATGACCGGATGGAGCGAG
>JAFMJA010000153.1 GCA_017853735.1 Burkholderiaceae bacterium
GCTGCCCGCATCTGACATCGTGGTGGAAGAGGGGGATACCGATAAATCCCCCTATGGCGCAGGCACCTGGGGTTCCCGTTCCACACCCGTCTCGGGTGCAGCGACTGCCCAGGCAGCCCGCAAGATCAAGGACAAGGCCAAGAAGATTGCCGCCCACCTGCTCGAAGTGGCCGAAGGCGACCTGGAGTGGGAGATTGACCGCTTCAAGGTCACTGGCAACCCCTCCCAGTTCAAGACCATGAAGGAAATCTGCCTGGTCTCGCATACAGGCAACCTGCCAGCGGGCATGGAACAAGGCTTGAATGCGGTCTCCTACTATGATCCGCCCAACCTGACCTATCCCTTCGGCGCTTATCTGTGCGTGGTGGATATTGACAAGTTCACGGGTGAGACCAAGGTTCGCCGCTTCTATGCGCTGGATGACTGCGGCACCCGCATCAATCCCATGATCATCGAAGGCCAGATTCACGGTGGTCTGACCGAAGCTTTTGCGGTGGCCATGGGCCAGCAGGTTCCCTTTGATGACAACGGCAACCACCTTGGCAATACCCTGATGGACTACTTCATCCCCACCGCGGTCGAAACACCGAATTGGGAAACGGACCATACTGTGACGCCCTGTCCGCACCATCCGATTGGTGCCAAAGGTGTGGCGGAATCGCCCCACGTTGGCGGTATTCCCTGTTTCAGCAATGCGGTGGTTGATGCCTTCGCCCATCTGGGTGTCACCCATATGGACATGCCACACAACGCCTACCGTGTCTGGCAGCAGTGCAATGCGCTGGGTATCAACAAGCGTTAAAGCCGAACCCGGCCCTCCAGGGGGAGGGCCGTTTATTGAGATCAATCACCTATGAATGTCACTCTGGAGAAGTCTTTTCCGATGCCGGCCTCTGCACAGCAGGCCTGGCGCCTGCTGCAGAGTATAGAAAGTGTGGCGGCCTGCATGCCGGGAGCCAAGATCACCGAGCGGCTGGACGAGAGTCATTACAAGGGCACGGTCACTGTGAAATTTGGACCTGCCACCATGTCTTTTCGCGGCGAGATTGAGGTGCGCGAGGTCAACCCGGCACTGCACACCCTGCGCCTGATCGGCAAAGGCACCGACTCCACTGGCAGTTCTGGAGCTTCCATGGACCTGACCGCTCGCATCGAACCAGGTGAGGCCAACAGTTCCACGCTGATCGGTCAGAGCGAAGTTTCTGTCAGTGGCAAGGCGGCTGCTTTTGGCGGGCGCATGATGAATGCGGTGGCCGACCAGGTGCTCAAGCAGTTTGCCGCCAATTTTTCGGCCCAGTTGCAAAACAGTCCGAGTGATCCCAGCGACAGCCCATCTGTGAGCGGCACCTCCCAACCGGTGCCGACTGACCCAGCGCCGGGTTCCAGGCCCGAGCAGACTGCCTCGCAACTGAATGCGCTGGCCTTGGTATGGGGCATGATCAAGGATTGGCTGAGTTCCCTGTTTGCCGCCAAAAAATCCTGATGAGTACTGATCGCGGGCAAGCGCTGGCTGACTTACAGCAGGACCGGGCTCGGGCAGGCTATATCGCCGAACCCAGCCTGGTAGCGGCCTTGTTGCTGATGCAGGATTTACAGCGCCCCTTGCTGCTCGAAGGGGATGCTGGCGTGGGCAAGACAGAAATTGCCAAGGTTCTGTCCAGCTTGCGCCGTACCCGTCTGATCAGGCTGCAGTGCTATGAGGGCCTGGATTCGCATTCTGCGATGTACGAGTGGAACTACCAGCGCCAATTGCTGGCGATCAAGCTGCTGGAGCACGACGATCGGGGCATCGCCCAGAAAGAGCAGGATGTCTTTTCCGAGCGCTATCTGCTCAAACGCCCCTTGCTCGAGGCGATCACCTGTGACAAGCCCCCTGTGTTGCTGATCGACGAAGTGGACCGGGCCGATGAGGCGTTTGAGGCCTATCTTCTGGAGCTTCTCTCAGACTTTCAAATGTCGATCCCAGAGCTGGGCACGATTCAAGCCAGTAGCCGGCCGCTGGTGGTGATCACTTCCAACGGAACCCGGGAACTCTCCGATGCCTTGCGCCGGCGCTGTCTCTACCAGTACATCGACTACCCCGATTACGACAAGGAACTGGCCATCGTCCAGGCCAGGGCCCCCGAGGTGCCGCTTGCCCTGTCTCGGCAGATCGTGGCCTTCGTCCAGGGGATGCGCCGGATGGAACTCCAGAAAAAGCCTGGCATTGCAGAAACCCTTGATTGGACGGCGGCGCTCCTGCGACTTGGCATCAGTACCATCGAAAAAGACGGGACCGATCGCATCTTGCAAACCCTTGGCGCCTTGATCAAGACACGCGAGGACCATGTCACCCTGACCCGTGAAGTGGTGGCGCGTTTGGCTGCAGCATGCTAGAGGAGGGTCAGACCACCCTGGAGCAGCGGCTTGGCGCACGCCTGGCCCGATTCCCTACTTTTCTGCACGCCAACGGCTTCGCTGTAGGCGCTGGCGCTGGCATGGAGGTTCTGCAACTGGCCGAGCGGGTTGGCCTGCTCGAGCGTGAGCCCTTGCGCTGGAGCCTGCGCGCCCTGTTGTGTGGACGGGCCGATGAGTGGCGTCGCTTTGACAAATTGTTCGACGCCTGGTTTCTTCCTGCGAACCAGTGGCAACGCCCCGAAAAACTGGATAGCCAGCATGGCTTTCTCACCGGTCACCAGCCTCAGGGTCTACCCAGCCCGCAGCAAGAGGTCGATGACAATACAGAGGAGATCCGTCCTCGACAGGCTGCCAGTCGGCAGGAGCGCCTGAGTTCCACCGATTTCCGGCAGTTGATCCAGCGTGAGCATCTGCTCGAAGTAGAGGCTCTGGTACGGCGCTTTTCCAGGCAACTGCGCTACATCCGCCTGCGACGTCAGGCGCGTTCCTTGCAAGGCCGCCAGCTGGACCTGTCAGCCACTATCCGGCGCAGTGTGGCAAGCGGTGGAACGCCATTTCATCTGCACTGGAAAGACCGAAGGCGGGTACGCCCGCGTCTGATCTTGCTGATCGATGTCAGCCGCTCCATGGTGCAGTACAGTTTTTTTTACCTTCGTCTGGCGCGCGCCCTGGGCGCTGAAATGCCAGATGTGCATACCTTCATTTTTCACACCCATATGACCGCGGTGTCTCAAGCCTTGCACGACCCTGATCCGGCACGCGCCCAGGATCGGCTGCATATGCTGGCGGAAGGCTGGGCCGGGGGCACCCGCATCGGCGAAAGTCTGGCTCAGTTCAATCGGGAACATGCTGCCCGACTGGTCAATTCGCGCACCGGGGTGGTGATTTTGAGCGACGGTTATGACACCGGCGACAGCCAGGCACTGGCCACTGCCCTGCAACAGCTTGGCCGGCGGGCACGTCGGGTGGTTTGGCTCAACCCCCTGCTGGGTCAATCCGGCTATGAGCCAATCAGCCAGGGCATGCGGGCTGCCCAGCCGCATCTGGATCTGCTTGCGCCTGCCGGCGATCTCAACAGCCTGAAGGCGGTGCTTCCACAATTGATAGATGCCCTCAGATGAACGATAGAAGGAGTTGAAACATGGGATGCATGTACAAAGCCAATGGCCTCTACAGTCGAATGTCGGTGGGCGCGGTGCTGCTTGCTGCCGGAGCCGGGTCTCGCATGGGCGGCAAGCCCAAGGCCTTGCTGGAACTGGGCGGGGTGCCCTTGATCATGCGTCAACTGATCGCCCTGTCGGGTGCAGGCGTAGATGAGGTGGCGGTGGTGCTGGGTCACCATGCCGCCGAAATTGAAGCTGCGATTGGCCAGTTTCCCATTACGCTGGTGAGAAATCCCGCACCAGAAGATGGTCAGGCTTCCTCGGTCAGGCTTGGGTTGCAGGCTTTGTCGCCCAAGCTGGATGCGGTGATGGTGGCGCTGGCGGATCAGCCCATGATTGATGCCCAGGACATCACCGCGCTGATCAGTGCTTTTCGCCGTCGCGGTGACAAATCGATGGTGGTGCCCCGAGTCCAGGCCGAGGATGGCAGCCTGGTGCCTGGCAATCCGGTGATGTTCGACGCTGCCCTGCGAGATCAGTGGTTGTCGGGCAGTGCCGAGCTGACCTGCCGAAAGTGGCGTGAGCAGCATCCCGATTCCATTTTCTGGCTGGAGACCGCCAACCAGCACTTCGTGCTTGATCTGGATACGCCAGAAGACCTGGAGCGATTTTCAGCCAAAACTGGCCATGTGCTGCATTGGCCGTCCAGCTCGCACCTTTCCACAACCGCCTGAGAATGTATCCAGCGTGACCGAAGCCAGTTTTGTCCGCCTGACCCTGGGCCGTGCCTGCGCCTGGTTCTTGCTGGTCTCGGGTTGGATTGGGGTGGGTGGGCTGGCCCTGCAATTCACTTCCTCCAGTGCGGGCGCATTTGCCCTGGTGGCGCTCTGGCTGATCGTGCTGGGCGCGGCTGCCACTGTTGGCACTGGAGCGGCCATCCACCGTGGCCTGCGGGTACTGGCACTGGGTAGTGCCGCGGTGGTGGCCAGTGCAGGATTGTTCTGGTCCATTCGTGGCGGTGGCTTGCTGGCTGTGCTGTTGGTCGTTCTGGCCTGGGGGGCAGTGACCGCGCTTGCTTCGGGCGTGGTACGCAGCCTGCGCTTGGCACGCCGCAGCCAGCCCCAGCCGCCCGTCCTTGCCGCCGCCCTGGGAGGCATCAGTGCTGGCTGGATGCTGGGCGATCCGGGCGACCTTGCCCGGATGAGCGAGCACATGGCTATCTTTGTGCTGATCATGGCGACAATCCTGGCCTGCTTGCAGTTTCAGACGGCCGATCGCCAAGGCGCCCCGGGTTGCCGAGCCGGACTCTTTGACTGTTCCTTGCCAGCCTGGCCAGCGGGTGCCTGGCGCGATCTGGGTCAATGGCCATTGTTGTTGTCCGGACTGGTCATGCTGCCCATGATGGCGGCCCTGCCTTTGATGGCGGACTGGTGTCGTGCCCAGTCACTGACCCCCCAGGTACTGGTGTTGTTGCATTTGTCTGCCATGTTCGGTTCGGCCCTGCTCTTGCGACCCTGGATTGCAGTCTGGACCACGCCGGTGCTGTCCACCTTGTGCATGGCATTGCTGGTGACTGGTGCAGTCCTGGCGATGTGGCTGGCTTCCCCCTGGGACATGCTGGGCCTGGCGCTCACGCATGGATCAGCCTGGGGACTGGCCTGGAGCGGGCAATTGTGGGGTCCAACCCGACGTGGCCAACAAAATGCCTCTCCCTTGCGCGCTGCACTTGGCTATGCTGGCCTGACCTTTGTGTTTGGCTTATGGGTTGATCGGTTCGGTCCTGCCGGGGTGAACTCTGTGCATATTCTGATCGGCGCCTTGGCTCTCTTGGCCTGGCTGCTCAAGGACCTGTTCAGGCCCAGCAAGCTGGGTGATGGCTCCTCCAAGCCCTCCAACTGATCAGCGGCTGCGCTGTTTGAGCGCACGCTCCACTTCACGCTTGCCTTCGCGCTCCTTGATGGTGTCGCGCTTGTCGTGTTCGGCCTTGCCTTTGGCCAGGGCAATCTCACACTTTACCTTGCCATTCTTCCAGTGCAGATTGAGCGGCACCAGGGTGTAGCCTTTTTGTTCCACCTTGCCAATCAGGCGGCGGATCTCGTCCTTTTTCATCAGCAGCTTTTTGGTTCGGACCGAATCGGGGCGGATATGGCTGGAGGCGGTCTTGAGCGGATTGATCTGGCAGCCGATGATGAACAGCTCGCCATCTCGGATGACCACATAGCCATCGGTCAACTGGACCTTGCCTTCCCGCACAGCCTTGACCTCCCAGCCTTCGAGCACCAGGCCGCATTCGAAGCGTTCTTCGAGGAAATAGTTGAAGAAAGCTTTCTTGTTTTCCGCAATGCGCGACGGTGTATCGGGTTTTTTGGACATCAGGGGCAGACGCTGGCTGGCAGCAAATTTACAATGACCGCAGAGCTGGCGCGGCGCCGGTCATGCATTCTATGAAAACTGTCCACAAGTCGGTCCTTATCTGGTTCAGCCCGCAGGAAATGTTTGACCTGGTGACCGCTGTGGACGATTACCCCAAGTTTTTGCCGTGGTGCGACCAAGCCCGGGTGCTGACCCAGGCCGAAAGTGGCGTCACCGCTGAAATAGGCATTGCCTTTGGCGGAATTCGCCAAACCTTCACCACCCGTAATGTGCATCTGCCCGGACGAAAAGTGGATATGCAACTGATACAAGGCCCTTTTTCCAGCCTGGAGGGGCATTGGCACTTCCAGCCAGTGGGTGATGGCAGCCAACGCGCCTGCAAGGTGGAGTTGAATTTGAGTTATGGCTTTTCCAATCAAGTTCTGGGCAGGTTGGTGGGCCCGGTATTTGACAAGATTGCGGGGAGTCTGGTCGATGCCTTTGTCAAGCGGGCCCAGCAGGTGTATGGAGGCTGAAGCCTACAGGGTCACTGTGACCTATGGTTTCGAGCCGCGTCATGCCTGGGAGGCAGTTGTGTCACTTCTGCCCGGCAGCACTGTCGCTCAAGCCTTGCAGGAAAGTGGAATTTTTCAGCGCTTCCCTGGCCTTGACCTCAATGGTGCTGGCCTTGGGATCTGGGGCCGCAAGGTGTCCGGCAAGCAACAGGTAAGGGATGGCGACCGTGTGGAAGTCTACCGACCGCTACGGGTGGACCCCAAGGTGGCACGCCGCGAGCGCTTTCGCAAGCAAGGCGCCAGAACCGCCGGCTTGTTCGCCCGTAGACGGCCCGGTGCCAAGCCGGGCTATTGAG
>JAFMJA010000154.1 GCA_017853735.1 Burkholderiaceae bacterium
CCTCAGGTTCGATCGGGCTTGCCGCCACGTCCACATATTCGTCCACATTGGCGGGATCGAATTGGTTTGCGAGATCGCCAGCGTTCCGATGGTCGATTTCGCTCAAGCTTGAGTTCAGGCCCTCATTAAGGCTCTCGTTCAGGTTATGGTTTAAGTTACCGTCTTTGCTAGTCAGGGGGTTAAGCGATGCTGTTGGCGCAGTTGAAGGCCTGACCTGAACCTCTTCGATGGGGCTGCTGTGCTGGCGTGCCTGCAAATTGCTGGGCGTGAAAGTTGACTGGGCCTGCCAGCGCTCGGGCTGGGCGAGCAGTTTGCTGGCCAGCGCGCGCAGCCGGTTTTCCACCAGGTCGCTGACCATGGCGTCATCGGCACTGACCTGCACGCTGCCAGGCATCAGTTCGGGCTTGGCCTGCAGTCGCCAGTTGTTGGCAGCATCGGGGGCCACCGCGGCCTGCAAAACGGCCAGGTCTTGGGGGTTGAGTTCCACCAGCACCTGTTTGGCGGCGGGCTGGTCCAAAGTGTCGATACAGCGCTCCACCAGGCTTTGAATGGCCTTGGAAGACAGGCTCAATTCAGCCAGCACCAGTTCTTCGGCCAGATGAACGGCCAGCCGTTTGACCGGCTCGTAGCGCAGTTCCGGGTTCTCATGCAACTGGGCTACGGCGTCATGAATGCTTTGCAGCAGGGCCTGCGTCTGGGCTGCATCGCTCTCTTTGCGCTGTGCTTCAAGTGCTTCATTGTTGACCTGTTGCTCGGCCAACTGTTGTTGCCGACCTTCGGACAAGCCGCGCTCATAGGCTTGCTTGCGAATTGCTTCTAACTGTTCGTCGCTAATTTCAGCAGGTGCGCCAGGGCTCAAGCCCAAGGGCCCTGACCCGGCTTGTGGTTGGGCGTTGGCACCTGGGTGACCAGTGTGACCCGCAATGTGAACGTCGGGCGACCCAGCGGCAGCACGGCCTTGAACCAGATCTTCCAGATGCCGGTAACTCGTCAGCGCGAAATGCGAGGTCTGGCCCTGGCCATCCTGCACCCGTATGAAGCGCTTGTTGGCCATGGCTTTGAGCACCGGTGCGGGTTGCCACACCGCCGCCATTTTCTTCGGGGCGCCCTTGGCCGAAGCGACATCAGACAAAGTCGGCCCCTCCGCCTAGCACCAGCTCGCCGGAATCGGACAGCTTGCGGGCAATCCGCATAACCTTCTTCTGCGCCTCTTCCACATCGGACAGGCGCATGAGGCCCTTGGCTTCCATGTCGTCGCGGAACATGCCGCGCGCGCGCTCGGACATGTTGTCGAAAAAGCGGTTCTTTGCATCGTCGCTGGCGCCTTTCATGGCCACCATCAGCAAATCGGGCTCCACATTGCGCATCAGCACCTGGATGCCCTTGTTGTCCACGGTCACCAGGTTCTCGAAAGTGAACATATTGTCCTGGATGCGCTGCATCAGGTCGGCGTCGATCTTTTCCAGGCCAGTCATGATCTGGGCTTCCAGCTCGGTCTTGGTGGCGTTCATGATCTGCGCCGCCGCCTTGATACCGCCAAAGCTGGAGGACTGGGCTGAGGAATTGGTCGAGAACTGTTTCTTCATGATCGACTCCAGCTCATCCATGGCCGAAGGCTGAACGGTTTCCAGCATGGCAACCCGCTGAATCACCTCGGGCCGGATGGTGCCGGGCAGGAAGTTCAGCACATCGGCGGCCATCTGGTACTCCAGCACCGACAGAATGATGGCAATCACCTGCGGGTGCTCGGTCTTGATCATCTCGGCAATGGCACGGGCATCCATCCACTGCAGAATCTCCAGGCCCTTGGAGCCCGAGCCCGGCATGATGCGGCCCAGCACCGAGGCGGCCTTGTCATCACCCAGCGCACGGCGAAACACCTTCTCCACATACTCGGTGGTGCCCAGTCCCAGGCTGGACTGCTTCTTGATGGTGGCCACAAAGTCGTCCAGGATCACATTCACAGCTTCCTGCGACACATCGGACACCGACACCATGGCACCGCCCAGGGCTTGCACTTCCTTGGGGTCGAGGTACTTGATGATTTCCGAGGCCTGTTGCTCGCCCAGCAGCAGCATCAGCACCGCGGCGCGCTGCGAGCCAGACATGTACTCCAGCTCGACGCGCAGGGCGTCGCTGATCGCTGGTTCGACTTCAATCACGTCTTTGTCTGCCATGATGTCTCCTTTACATCGATGAGCGGATCATGCCCTTGAGCACGCTGGCCACACGGCTGGTGTCTTCAGCCACGATCATGCGCACCAGAGCCACCTTGTCATCATAGGTGTTGGCGGTATCCAGCATTTCCATCGAGATGCTGGACTTCTTGGGCTTGAGCTTGGCCTTGATCTGCTCCAGCGTCTCGCCCTCGCCAATCTGGATCTGGTTCATTTCCTCGGCCGTCAACTCGCCATCAGGCAGCACCTGCGGCAGGTTGGCAATGCGCTCGGCCTCGATCTCCTCCGGTGTCTTGAGCAGACCCAGTGAGCGCATCACAGCCGGGCGCACCACCAGGAACAGGAAGGCCAGGAACATCAGACCCACCACGCTGCTCTTGACGGTGCTGACCACCGACTCTTCCTTGTACCAGGGCTGCTCGATCGGCACAATCTTCTCGGGCTCGAACTTGGCCTGCACCACGGTGACCACATCGCCGCGTTCCTGCTTGAATCCAATTACCCCTCGGATCAGACTTTCCATGCGTTTGAGGTCGTCCTCGCTGTAGGGGTTGGGTTTGCTGGGGGCCACTTCGCCCTTGTCGTTTTTCTCGCCCGGAATTGGGGCGCGCTCATTCACCACCACCGCCACGCTGACGCGTTCCACCGTGCCAGTAGCTGCCTTGGTGTGGCGCACCGAGCGATCGAGCTCATAGTTGCGGGTGGAGCGCTGAGTGAGAGACGTCACCCCGCTGTCGGCCGAGGCACCGGGTGCCGCGGCTGCTGAACTGGTGGTGTTTGCATTGGCAGAGGGGGCTGCCGGGGGTGCCTGCGGCGCGGTGTTGGACAAGGTGCCCGGTACGCCCTCGGCGCCAACCTTGTTGTTGGACTTGTCTTCGCTCAGGGCCTCCGAACGGGTCTTGGGCCCCTTGTCGCGGTTGTCAAAGTCTTCGGTAGTGACTTCAGTCTGGGTGAAGTCCAGCGAAATATTGACTTGCGAAGTCAGGTTGGTTGCGCCCACAAAGGGGCTCAAAATTTCACTGATGCGCTGGCGGTAAAGTTCTTCCAGCTTCTGTTTGTGGGCGGCCTGGGCAGCGCTCAGTCCCATGGTGGCATCGCCCGAGGCATTGGTGTAGAGGCGGCCCTGGTTGTCCAGCACCGCCACGTTTTCTGTGGCCATCAGCGGCACGCTGGCCGCCACCAGGTTCACAATGGCCTGCATCTGCGACTGCGACAGGGCCCGACCGGGGTAGGGGGTCACCACCACCGAGGCCTTGGGTGGCGTGCGGTCACGCACAAAGGCCGACTGCTTGGTCAGCGCCAGGTGCACCCTGGCGGCCTGAATGGAATCGATGGAGGTGATGCTCTTGGCCAGCTCCTGCTCCATGGCGGTGATGTAGCGCACCTGCTCCATGAATTGGCTGGTGGTCATGGCCGACTGCTCCTTGAGCGAGTCCATGCCGCTGTTGTTGGTCTTGGGCAGGCCCTTGGAGGCCAGGTAGATGCGGGCGGCGTGGTAGCGGTCGGCCGGCACTGTGATCTGGCCACTGGAAGTATCCAGAACTGGCTTGAAGTCACCTTGGCGTAGTGCCTCCATGGCGGCCTGCTGGTCGGCATCGGTCATGTTGCCGCCCATAGCGCGGTAGGGAGGCTTGTTGACCCAGACAAAGCTCACTGCAAACAGGGCAATGGCCAGGGCAATCAGCGCCAGCGGCACATACTTCTTGATCTGGGGCTGGTTGAGGTAGTTCTTGATCGGTGTCAGCGGGCCCGCGGGCACCAGCGCGCCGCCAATGGCTCCATCAGGGGCACCGGTGGTGGCTAGCGCGCCGCCAGTACCGGCGCCTGCTGCAGCGGCTGCCAGACCGGGTTGAAAGGGGGCAGTGGTAGTTGCCATGGGTTCACTCTTTCCTAGTCGTGCGGTTCAGTTCAGACCGGCATGTTCAGAATATCTTCATACGCCTTGAGCACCTTGTTGCGAATCTGCAAGGTGGCTTCAAACGCCATGGAAGACTTTTGCATGCTCAGGACCACATCGGTCAGCGGCACCCCTTCGCCACGCTCGTAGGCGTTGGCCATATTGGTGGCCTTGACCTGCATTTCATTGACGCTGTTGAGCGTGGAGCGCACGGCCTCGGTAAACGATGGGCCATTGGGCGCGCCGATGGTCTTCTCCAGCGCCGAGTCCATGTTCGGGGCGCCCTGGCTGGCCTGCGCTTGGTATGCGCGCAGGGTTTGCAGCATGGACTGAATATTGGCTTGCGAGTTGATGCGTTCCATGGTGTGGTCCTTGAAATGCGTTTAGCCCGCCAGTGCAAACGCCATTGGGGCGGGCACGAGCGGTGATGTCGGGGTCAGGGCAGCGCTTGGGGCGACCTGGTTGTTCTTGCCGGGTTCGGCCTTGATCTTGGCCAGCTTGTAGCGCAAGGTGCGCGGGCTGATGCCCAGCTTCTTGGCCGCCTCAATCCGGCTGTCCGAACTTTGAATGGCCGCCAGAATCAGCTGCAGCTCATTGGACTTGACCGCCGCCTGCAGATTGGCCGCCGGCAGCGCGCGAATCTGCTCCGCCAGGTCGGCATACGGTTTAGCCTGAACTTGCGGGTGATATTGCGGTTGAAGTTGGGGGTGAAATTCGGGGTGAAATTGCGCTTGGACTTCTGCTTGGGCCAGGGCACCGGCCACAGGCAATGGGGCTGTCGCAAAAGTCGCCGCTGCATCTGCCGGGGACGAAGGGTTTGGCACTGAAGAATAGGCCGGAGCCGAGGATGGCGCCGTGTTCGCCGGGGCAGCAGAAATTGATGGCTGATCGGCTGCAGATAGCAGGGCGGGTTCTTTGGCGGGCGCCAGCAGGTCGTCAAACATCAGGTGCTGCGGCTCGATCGTCTCGGTCTGGCACAGCACCACGGCGCGCTGCACTACGTTTTCCAGTTCGCGCACATTGCCGGGCCAGCCGTAGGCCAGCAACTGGGCCTGGGCCTGGGCGCTCACCGTGAGCTGGCGGCCCTCGCCGCCATGGCGCAGTAACAGGGCTGCCACCAGGGGCAAGATGTCGCCAGGGCGCTGGCGCAGTGGCGGCACATGCAGCTTGAAGGTGCTGATGCGGAAATACAGGTCCTCGCGAAACTCGCGTGCTGCCATGGCGGCGCGCAGGTCCTTGTTGGTAGCGGCTATCACCCGCACATCCACCTGCACTAATTGCTCCGAACCCAGCCGGGTGAGCTGTCGCTCCTGCAGCACGCGCAGCAGCTTGGCTTGCAGGTGCAGCGGCATTTCGCCAATTTCATCTAGAAACAGGGTGCCGCCCTGGGCCTGCTCAAACAGGCCGCGCAGGTCTTTCTGAGCACCGGTAAAGGCGCCTTTTTCGTGGCCAAACAGCATGTCATCAATCAGCTGCTCGGGCAGGGCCGCACAGTTGAGACCAACAAAGGGGCCGTGCGCCCGGTTGGAGGATTCATGCAGTACCCGCGCCAGAATTTCCTTGCCCGCACCGGTAGGCCCCTCGATCAGGGCGGTGACATCGGCTTGCGCCACCCGCTGTGCCAGCGCCAGCAGGTGCCGGCTGATTGGGTCCACATAGACCAGCTTGCGCTGGGTTTGGGCGGCCGGGGCGGGTTGCAGCTGGCGGCTGCGCTGTTTGGCCAGCACCTTGGTCATGGCCTGCACCGCCTGCCCCTTGATTTGAGTATGGGCGGCGTCCAGCGCAGTTTGCCAGCTGCTGGCAGAAAAATCGTCTGAGGCCAGGGCATAGGCCGCGCCCTGGCGCATGGCGCTTACTGCCAGGTCCATCTGCTGGCGCTCCACCCGACAGATCAGGGGCAGGCTGTCGCCCACCTGCTGAAACAGGGCCTGGGCGCTGGTTTGCAGGTCAAACGCCGGGTCATGCCGAATCACCAGGGCCCGCGCCGGGGGCTGTGCGCCCAAGGCGGCCTGCAGTTCATCCAGCGTCTGGATGCGCTGCACCTGCAGGCCAGCGTCCTGCAGCTGAATTAGCTCCTGATCGCCCAGGGGCTGCAGGGGGTCAAGCCACAGAATGGTGGGTAAATTGGCGTTAGTACTCATGTCGGACCTTGCTTGTCTGCATGTCAATGCAAGACTAAATGCAAAACCCGTGCCACGATAAAAAAATCCTTGTAATACAAGGAGTTAGATTGATCAGGTGGCCAATTTGTCAATTTATCGACACCCTGGTCAGGGGTGCCGAGTCAAACCCAGATGCGTGGGGCATCACTAATTGGCCAGATCCATAACGATCTTGCCTGCTTGGCCAAGATGCCTGGGTCTAGCTGAAATTAAGACTCGACCCTGGTGTGAGCGTAAGCGATGATCAATCTAAGAGCCGATGTGATGTCGAGCCATCCTAGCTGACATCAGCACAGAGCTTAACCTTGCAACAGTTTGAGCACCGTCTGCTGGCTGGTGTTGGCCTGGGCCAGCACGGCGGTGGC
>JAFMJA010000155.1 GCA_017853735.1 Burkholderiaceae bacterium
TGGTGCAGAAGGGGTAGTTCTCGGCCGCGATGCCGGCCTTGGTCAGGGCATTGAACAGGGTGGACTTGCCGACATTGGGCAGGCCGACGATGCCGCACTTCAAACTCATACAAAAACCTTTTTTTGAAAGGCAATTGTACTGACCAGCTCAGCAAGCGCGCCGCGCCGGGGTTGATGCCGGCGGGCACAGATCACACCGGGCTAGCGCAAAAAATTGCTCCAGGCGCCGATATTGAACACCTGCTGGTAGCCGTTCTTCTTCAACACCATCCTGGCCATGCCGCTGCGGGTGCCGCTGGCACAGCACAGAACCACGGGTACGTTTTTCGGAATTTCAGCAAGTCGGCCGCCTAATTCCTGCAGCGGAATATTGAGGGTCCCGGGCGCGCTGGCGCTGGCGTATTCAGCCGCCGAGCGCACGTCCACCAGCACCGCGCCCTGTTTCTTGAGTTCGGGCAGCAAAGCCGCCACCCGCTTGCTGTTCCACCATTTGTAGCCCAGCCACAGCGCCAGCAAGATCAAGGGCCAGTACTGCCTGACGATTTCCGCCAAATCCATGTTCATTCCTCTGTCAAATCAAAACAACTGCCGATGCCCCGGCGGCACAGTCGCCACCAGCTGGTCAGCCGGGTAGGGCTGCATGAAGTCGGGCGCCTCCTGCGCGCTGGCCTGCAGCCAGTCGCTGTAGCGCGCCTGCGGCAGGATCACCACCATACGCTTTTCATCATCGGGCTTGTGGAAATGCCGCATCAGGGGATGGGCATCGGCGTTGATCGTCAGCATGGTGAAGCTGTGGACGATCTCCCCCTGCGCAGCCCGCCAGCTCGACCACAGGCCGGCAATGCCCATGGGTTGCCCGTCCGCGCGCTCGATGCGGGTGGACACCGCCCGCCCCGAACGCCAATCGGGCTCAAAAAATGCGGTGGCCGGAATGATGCAGTGCTGCGCTCGGCGCCAGGCCTCGCGGTAGCTGGGTTTTTCGGCCACGGTTTCCGAGCGGGCGTTGTAGGTGTATTTGCTGCCCTTGCTGTCTTTGGCCCAGTGCGGCACCAGGCCAAACAGGCCAGTCAATGCCTCATGCTCAGGCACGGCCTCGTCGCCCACATCGGCGTGTTCATGCCGGCGGATGAAGCCAGCCGGGTAGCCCGGCCAGACGTCGTGCTTGCCCAGCGCGGCCGGGGGCTCCACCCCGAAAGCGGCTCGATAGATCTCGGGCAGGGCGGGTGCCTGGTAATGACTGCACATGGCGGGTTTGTAGCCCATCTTGAGCGCTGCGCCGTATACTGTACATATGTCCAGTATTTTCGAGATCGATGCCCCAGTGCTCCTGGCCGAGGCCTTGCAGCGCTACCCCGCGCTGCAGGCCACCGTCTGCGCCGGCTTTCCCTCGCCGGCTGAGGACCTGCAGGAGCGCTCGCTCAGCCTGGACCAGATCCTGGTGACCCATCCGCAGGCCACCTACCTGATGCGGGTGCGCGGCCTGTCGATGGTGGAGGCCGGCATCTTCGACAACGACCTGCTGGTGGTGAACCGGGCGCTCAAGCCCCGGCACAACCACATCGTGGTGGCGATTGTGGATGGCGAATTCACAGTGAAATACCTGCACCAGCGCCAGGGCCGCATCCGACTCAAGGCCGCCAACCCGACCTACCCCGACATCGTGCCGCGCGACGGCCAGACCCTGGAGGTCTGGGGCGTGGTCACTTCCAGCACCCGGCAGTTTGGCCACGGCGCCTGATCGGCCACAGCACACCATGTACGCGCTGGTCGACGGCAACAATTTCTATGTGTCCTGCGAGCGGGTGTTCCGCCCCAGCCTCAACGGCATTCCGGTGGTGGTGCTGTCCAACAACGATGGTTGCGCCATCGCCCGCTCCAACGAAGCCAAGGCGCTGGGCATCAAGATGGGGGCGCCCTGGTTCCAGCTGCGCCATCTGGAGGCATCGGCCGGCCTGGTGGCGCTGTCGGCCAACTTCGCGCTCTACGGCGACATGAGCGAGCGCATGATGAGCCTGATCGGCGGCCTGGGCCACACCCAGGAGATTTATTCGATTGACGAGTCCTTTGTCGAGCTCTCGGGCATCCCGGGCGATCTGGTCGAGCGCAGCCGCAAAATGCGCCATCGCATTCTGGCCTGGACCGGCCTGCCCACCTGCATCGGCATCGGCGCCACCAAGACCCTGGCCAAGCTGGCCAACCACATCGCCAAAACCGCCGAGCGCAAGCCCGGCAGCTACCCGCGCCAGCTGGCCGAGGTGTGTCATCTGGGCGTTTTGCCAACGCAGGACTTGCAGGCCGTGCTGGCCGCCACCGAGGTGGGCGAGGTGTGGGGCGTAGGGCCACGGATCGGGCGACAACTGCAGGAGGGCGGCATCCACACGGTGCTTGACCTGATGCAGCTCGACCCGGCCACGGTGCGCCGGCGCTGGTCAGTGGTGCTGGAGCGCACGGTACGCGAGCTGCAGGGCACGCCCTGCATCGCCCTCGAAGACTCTCCACCGGCCAAGCAGGAGATCGCCTGCACACGCTCCTTCGGCCAGGCGGTGAGCGAGCTGTGGCAGCTGGAAGAAGCCGTCACCACCTTTGCCAGCCGCGCTGCGGAAAAGCTGCGCCGCCAGGACAGTGTGGCCGCCCAGGTGCTGACCTTCATCCGCACCAGCCCGTTTCGGCCCGACCGCCAATATTCGCGCTCCATCCTGGTGCCCTTGCGCCGCCCCAGCAGCGATACGGCGGTGCTGGTGCAGGCGGCGCTCTCGGGCCTGCGCGCCATCTACCGCCCGGGCTACAAGCTGGCCAAGGCCGGCGTCATGCTGGTGGACCTGGCGCCGGCCAGCCGGGTGCAGCACGAGCTGGCGCTGAGCTGCGAGGAGCCCATGCCCGAGCGCTCGCGCCTGATGACCACACTGGATACACTGAACCAGCGCTACGGGCGCGGCACGGTGGTGATGGGCAGCAGCGGCACGGGCCAGCAGCCACGCCAGTGGACCATGAAGCAGGAGCGTCGCACGCCGCGCTACACAACCCGCATCGAGGACATCCCGGTAGCGTGCACCTGAGGCCGCCGCGGATACCGCTCAGGCGGACGCGCCGCCGGGCTGCACAATCTGCCCGACGCGCAGCATCGACTCGACACCCGTCTGCACAATGGCGTTCATGCCAAAGGTCAAGGCACCTTTCAGGCGCGCGTCCTGCCGGTAACCACGCAGTGCCTCGCTCACCGCCCGACCCGGCTGCGCGGTGAGCGGGTCGATGTCGGGAATGCCGCAGCGCGCGCAGGGCTTGACCAGGCGCAGCACAACAGCGGTGTCGCCGCCGTCCACCTGCAAGCGGTCGAGCTGGTCTTCCTCGTGTGCCGCCAAGCCGGTGAGGACGATGTTGGGACGAAAGCGCTCAATACCGACGCGGGCATGGCCAGCCGTCTGCAAGCGGGTGTTGAGTTCTTCCAGCGAAGCCTGCCCCAGCACCAGCAAGGGAAAGCCATCACTGAACTGGTTGGGTGCCTCCAGGCCCTGGGTCCAGGTCGGACTGGACAGGCGCCGCTCGTCCGGATCAAAACGCACCAGCCGATAGCGGGCGCCGCCAGCGCCCGGCAACCCCTCGGGCGTGAGCGACAAGAAATCGGTGAACCATTGCGCAGCAATATCGCCCATGTCGTAGGCCTTGACCTCGTCGTCCCACACCCGCACCCGCACCGGCTCCTCCACCACATCCACCGCCAGGTGCAAGGCCAGCATGCCTGCAGCGCGCAGCACCAGCTCGCTGCCGCCACGCTTGAATTGCGGCTGCACCAGGGCCAGGCGGGGCTGCTCGCGCTGGGATACAAATTCGCCGTGCTCGTCCACCACCATCCAGGCCCGGTCCAGGTCCAGGCCGGTATCCAGCAGCAAGGACTCGTCCAGCGCAATGCCAGCGCAGGACTTGACCGGGTAAACAAACAGGCGCGCAATGCGCATTGGCGACTCCTTGGGCGACATGGTCGATGCACTCAATTGAATTTCCTTTCTGCTTTTTTGTCATCAGTAGCCGCATCATAAAAGGCGGGCTCTGGCGACGGCGCCACCTACAATCCTCGGATGGCGCAGATTCTGGACATTTGCATTCGCGGCAGTGGCATGGTGGGCCGCACCCTGGCGTTGCTGCTGGCACGCGAGCGCCTGCGCGTGGGTCTGGTTGAGGAAGCTAGCCACCACGCTGGCGACAAGCCTGATGTACGAGCCTACGCGCTCAACCACGCCTCGCGCGCCCTGCTCGAATCGGTGCGCTGCTGGCCTGAGCCGCCCGCCACCACGCCGGTGCGCCGTATGCAAATCTTTGCTGACCGTGGCAGCGAACTGACTTTTGATGCGGGCTTGCTGGGCGTCTCGGCGCTGACCTGGATTGTTGAGACGCCCGCGCTGGAAAACCAGCTGCGCGAGGCGGTGCGCTTTCAGCCGCAGATCGAGACCTTGTCTGCCCCCGCTCCAGCTCGGCTGACTGTCGTTTGCGAAGGCCGTGCCAGCCAGACGCGGCAAGAACTGGGGGTGGATTTTACGCTCACGCCCTACCCCCAGCAGGCGCTGGCAGCCCGCATCGCCTGCCAGCATGCGCATGCGGGGATTGCCCGCCAGTGGTTCGACCAGGGCGACATTCTGGCTTTTCTGCCGACCGGCGGCGAAGCAGGCAGTACGGTGGCCATCGTCTGGTCATTGCCTCCAGCCAAGGCACAGCGGCTGGCGCACGCCAGTCCTGAGGATTTTTGCCAGGAACTGCAAGCTGCCAGCCAGCTGGCGCTGGGCGAGCTTAGCCTGATCAGTGAGCGCGCGGTCTGGCCGTTGCAAAAGGCTCACGCCCGCCGCTGGACCGGGCGCAACGACCTGGGCGCCTGGGCACTGGCAGGTGATGCCGCCCACAATGTGCACCCTCTGGCCGGCCAGGGACTCAACCTGGGCTTGGCGGATGTGGCGGAACTGGCTCGACTGATCAGCGAACGCGAGCCTTGGCGCAGCGTGGATGATGCGCGCCTGTTGCGCCGCTACGAACGAAGCCGAAAGGCCGGCTTGCTGATGATGGATGCTGGCCTGGATGGCTTGCAATTGTTTTTCTCGCAAGACCCTGACACCTGGGCAGGCCTGCGTCGCGTTGGGCTCAACTGCATGGATCGCGCTGGTCCGCTCAAACAGTGGCTGGCGCGTCAGGCCATGGGGCTTGACAAGCCCACCTTTTTCACAAGCAAGGGATGATCATGAACCGATTGAAAAACCTGTTGGCCCTGGCACTCAGCGTGTTGTGCCTGAGCGCTTCGGCGCAGGAGGCCACCATCCGCAAGAACATCGCCGCGCGCGTTCCGCAACTGCAAAAAATTGACGAGGTCAGCAAGACGCCGATGGCGGGCCTGTATGAAGTGCGCGTCAACGGCACCGATATCTTTTACACCGATGCGGAAGCCAACTTCATCATCCAGGGCCAGTTGTTCGACACTCGCCAGCGACGCAACCTGACTGAGGAGCGCATCGACAAGCTGACCGCCATTGCCTTTGAGAGTCTGCCCCTGAAAGATGCCTTCACCATTGTGCGCGGCAACGGTAATCGCAAGATCGCAATTTTTGCCGACCCCAACTGCGGTTACTGCAAACGCTTCGAGAGGGACCTGGAGAAGGTGGAAAACATCACGATCTACAACTTTCTCTACCCAATTCTTGGCGCCGACTCGGCTGACAAGGCACGCAACATCTGGTGCGCCAAGGACCGCTCCGAGGCTTGGCTGGACTGGATGCTACGAAGCAAGACGCCAGCCTCTGCAAGCTGCGACACCGCAGCCATTGCGCGCAATGTGGAGCTTGGGCGCAAGCTCAAGATCAGCGGCACACCCACTCTGGTCTTTGCCGATGGCACACGCGTGCCAGGTGCGATCAATACCGATCAAATCGAGAAGCAGCTCGCCAACATTCGCTGAGCCGCTGTCTCATCATGCCGCACAAGCCCCGCCCACCTGATACGCGCGCCCTGCACTACCGCATATCCCTGGCCGATCTCCATGCCCACCTGTTCGGCGTGTCTCTGACGATCGCCCGACCGGCAGCCCAGCAACGGGTGGCCCTGCCGGTCTGGATCCCGGGCAGTTATCTGGTGCGTGAGTTCGCCCGCAACCTGCTGGGGCTGCAGGCGCGCCAGGATGGCCGCTCCTGCCCAGTACGCCAGCTCGACAAATGCAGCTGGCAAATCGAGTGCGAACCTGACCGGCCGCTGGAGCTGCGCTACCAGGTCTATGCCTTTGACGCTTCGGTGCGCGCCGCCTGGCTGGATACGCTACGAGGCTTCTTCAACAGTACCAGCCTGTGCTTGCGTGTCGAGGGCCAGCATGATCAGCCACACAGGCTTGAGCTGAAGCCCGATGGCTTGCCCACCAGCTGGCAGCTCGCCACCGGGCTGAGCCCGATCAAGGTGGACCGTCGCGGCTTTGGCGTGTATCAGGCCGCCAACTACGACGAGCTGGTGGACTGCCCGGTGGAACTGGGGCCGTTCTGGAGTGGCCACTTCACTTCGGCTGGAATACCACACCGCTTTGTTGTCAGTGGCGCGCCACCCAGTTTTGATGGCTCGCGACTGCTGGCTGAC
>JAFMJA010000156.1 GCA_017853735.1 Burkholderiaceae bacterium
CGGCGGTGGTCGCTGCCGTCTATGCCTTGCTGGTCTCGCTCCTGATCTACCGGGAACTCAAGATAGCGCAGTTGCTGCCACTCTTTGTGGCCGCAGCCAAAACCAGTGCGGTGGTGATGTTCCTGGTGGCGGCGGCCATGGTGTCGGCCTGGCTGATTACGGTGGCCAACCTGCCAGGGCAGCTGGTGGAACTGCTGCAACCCCTGCTCGATAGCCCCAGGCTGCTGCTGGTGGCGATCATGTTGATCACCATCATCGTGGGCACCGCACTGGATATGACGCCCACCATCCTGCTACTCACCCCGGTGCTGATGCCTGTGGTGAAAGCCGCTGGCATTGACCCGGTGTATTTTGGCGTGCTGTTCATGATCAACAACGCCATTGGCCTGATCACCCCTCCGGTGGGCACCGTGCTCAACACCGTTGCAGGTGTCGGCAAGGTCAGCATGGACGAGGTCACCCGTGGTGTCATGCCATTCATGCTGGCGCAATTTGGGGTGCTGTTCCTGCTGGTGGCATTTCCCCAACTGGTCATGGTGCCGGCGCGCTGGCTCTATGGATAAAAACTTTATTCCCACCGGGTCGATCGGGTACGCCGATCCGGTAATGGATTTTTAAGCGTATGCCAACTTACTGACTGGAGACTTTTTCATGAAGCGATTGTTGATGAAAACCGTATTGGCATCCATGGTGCTGCTTGCTGTGGGCGCCAGCGCACAGGAGCGCACCATCAAGTTTGCCACCCAAAACCCCAAAGGACATCCGATCGTGATGGGCATGGAAAAGTTTGCCGAGCTGGTGGCAGCCAATTCAGCAGGCAAGATCAAGGTCAATCTTTTCCCGGGTGGTGCGCTGGGAAGTGATCAGGCCAATGTTTCAGCCCTGCAGGGCGGCACGCTGGAAATGGTCTCGATGAACTCGGGCATTCTGGCCAGCCAGGTGAAAGATTTCGCCGTCTATGACTTCCCATTCCTGTTTGCCAATGCCAAAGAGGCCGACACTGTGGTCGATGGCGCTTTTGGCAGCAAGATGCACGCCAAGCTGGAAGAAAAAGGCCTGGTCGGTCTGGCCTACTACGAGCTGGGCTTTCGCAGCCTGACCAACAGCCGCCGTCCGATCAACAAGGTCAGCGATATCGAAGGCCTGAAATTACGTGTGATTCCCAACCCGATCAATGTGGACTGGGTCAAGGCGCTGGGTGCCAACCCGACACCGCTGCCTTTCCCGGAGGTTTATGCGGCGCTGGAACAAAAAGCCATTGATGGCCAGGAAAACCCGGTCACCGTGATCAATGCCAACAAGTTCTATGAGGTACAGAAAAATCTGGCACTGACCAATCACCAGTACAACCCGCAATCCGTGCTGATCAGCAAAAAGTTCTGGGACAGCCTGTCGGCTGCTGAAAAGCAGGTGCTCAAGTCTGCGGCGCAAGAGTCTGCCAAGTACCAGCGCGAGCAGGCGCGCGGGCAGGTGGCCGGTGCTCTGGACAACCTGAAGAAAAATGGCATGGCGGTGACCGAGTTGCCCGCACCGGAAATGACGATCCTGCGCGAGAAGATGAAACCGGTGATCGCCAAACATGGTGAGCCGATCGCAGCAACCGTGGCGGAATTGCAGGCCGAACTGGCCAAGCTACGCAAATAATCTGGCGCCTCGTTCAGCGGAGTTGTGCCGGCGCGCAACTCCGCAATTTGAAAGTTTTCCATGATTGATGGCAACACCGAAATCATTGCCCATATTGGTTACCCGACCTTTAGTTTCAAATCGCCTGAGATCTACAACCCCTACTTCGAGCAGGCCGGAATCAATGCGGTGGTGGTGCCCATGGGGTGCCAGGCGGCCGACTATCCCGCTTTTCTCAAGGCGGTCTTCAGGCTGACCAATATCCGTGGCGCGCTGATCACCATGCCGCACAAGGTGGTGACAGTGGACCTGCTGGACGAAGTGTCCCCCATGGTGCGTGTAGCCGGAGCGTGCAATGCAGTCAAGCGTCTGCCCGATGGTCGCCTGGTGGGCGACATGTTTGACGGCGCGGGCTTTGTGCGCAGCGTGCAACGCCAGGGCGTGCCGGTGGCTGGGCTGAGTGCATTGGTGGTGGGTTGCGGCGGTGTGGGTGCAGCCATTGCGGCATCCTTGGCTGCGGCGGGCCTTGCCCGCATGGGCTTGTATGACATCAATGCGGCCAGCCAACAGGCATTGGCTGCACGCCTGAAAGACAACTATCCCGGTATCCAAGTCGATACCGGCAGCAAGGACCCGCAGGGCTATGAGCTGGTGGTCAACGCCACCCCCTTGGGCATGAACGCCAATGACCCCTTGCCCATGGATGTGAGCCGGCTGTCACCCAAGACCTTTGTGGGCGAGGTGGTCATGGCCGCCGAGGTCACGCCCTTTCTGGCAGCTGCGCGTGCGCGTGGTTGCCGCACCCAGGTGGGCTCAGACATGCTGTATGAGCAAATACCGGCCTACCTGGAATTTTTCAACCTTCAATCGACCAGCGCAGAGCATTTGCGTTCCCTGGCCATGGTCAGGCCTAGCGCCCTCGCATGAAATAGAGCGCGGTCGGCGTGGCATAGCCAATCTGCTGGCGCTGCGCCGGGTCGGTCACGGCTTGTTCAAACCAGTCGATGGTGCTCTGATAGGTGGTGGACTCCACGCCGACAAACGGGCAGTCGCTGGCCCAGAGCAGGCGCTCAGGCCCGATCGCAGCAAGCAATTCGCGGGCGTAAGCCAGGGTGTCTCCCTGCAAACGATAGCCGGCTGATAACTTGACCCAGCAGCGCCCGCTCTGTGCGGCGCGAAGAACTGCCTGAAAGCCTTCGCATGCAATGCCTTTTTGCGGGTCGGGCCGCGCCATGTGGTCGAGCACGATCTTGACGCCTGAGTTCAGCAAGGCGGGTAAGACCTGTGGGATGCGCGGTCCGTCCAGGTGCAGGTGAACATGCCAGTCCATGTCAGCCAGCCGGTAGAGAAATTTTCGATAGTCCCAGCTGCTCAGGTCGGGCAGCTGGCTCAGGCTGATGAAGGGCAGGCGCACCCCAACAATGCCGGCACCGTCAAGCGCTTGGAGTTCCATCTGGCTCACCTTGTGGGGCTCCAGAATGGCTGTACCGCGCCAATGGGCCCGGCTGCTGAGGGTCTGGACAATGTAGTCGTTGTAGTCGCCCCAGGGGCTGGCTGCGGCAATCACGCATTGCTGCACGCCATGCTGGGTCAGGGTGCTCTCCAGCTGCTGGGCGGTGAAGGAGTAGTCAGGGCTGTGCCGCGGATTGGGCAGCAGGGGCATGTCCTGCTTGAAGACATGCACATGGCTGTCGATCAGAGCGTAACTGCGGGGCGTGTTGGTGCTGGTCATGGTTTGGGCCTGTGTTCACTGCGCCTTGATATTGGCCTGCTGAATGATCTGCGCCCATTTGGCGGTGTCGCGCTTGAATACGGCGGCCATTTCTTCGGGCGTGCTGGCGCGCGGGCCAGTGCCCAACTCAATCAGCCGGTTTCGCACCTCCGGCAAGGCCATGACCTCTTGTATGTGTTTGTTGAGCGTCGCCACAGCGCTGGCCGGCATGCCGGCCGGGCCATACAGCGAATTCCAGCCAGTCACCTCGTAGCCCGCCAAGCCAGCCTCCATCACCGTGGGCACATTGGGCAGCCAGGGCGCGCGGGTCGGGCCGGTGGTGGCCAGTACCCGTATTTGCCCGCTTTGTACCGCACCCTTGAGAGCGGTGTACGACTCAAAGGAAACATCCACATCGTTGCGGATGGTGGCGGTCAGCACCTCGGGGGTGTTCTTGAAAGGGACCACCGTGGCATTGATCTTGGCAACTGACTTGAACAGCGCGGCTGAAAGATTTTGTGTGCTGCCCGGGTTGATGCTGCCCAAGTTGAGCGAACGCTGACGCGATAATTCGAGCAAGGATTTCAGATCGGTCACCGCACTGTCCTTGCCGGTGACCAGAATCAGGTCGAAATAGGCCACACTGCTGATCGGCGTGAAATCGGTCTCCGGGTCGTAGTCCAGCTTGAAGAGCGACTTGCCAATGGCAGTGCCATTGGAAAAAACAATCAGGGTATGGCCATCCTTGGGCGCGGCCAGCAGCGCCTTGGCGGCCACAATGCCACCAGCTCCGGGCCGGTTGTCCACCACCACTTGCTGGCCCAGACGCTCGGCCAGTTTCTGGCCCACAAAGCGCATGGTGATGTCGGCCAGTCCGCCCGGCCCAAAGGGAACAATGATCTTGATCGGCTGGCTGGGATAGGTCGCCTGGGCCCAGGCTGCGGGCATGATCGGTGTGAGTGCGCCGAGCAGAAGGACTTTGCACAAATTGCGTTTGAAGAGATCAGCGAACTGGGCAGCGTTCATGTCATGGGCTTTCAAAATAGCTGAATTCAGAATGGGTTCCAACAAAAATGCCAGGTGATTGGCGCATGGATGGTAGCAAACACAGCATTCAAGGCGCGCCGTCTGAGGCCTTGCATACAATCAGCCGCACCCCGGTGCATCAGGAGTTCTGCATGAAGTTTTTTTTCTTACAACCCATCAGGGCCACGATCGGCGTTGTTTTCTTGACGCTGCTGTCCTTGGTGGCCAGCGCCGCCTACCCTGACAAGCCGATCAAGCTGGTGGTGCCTTTTCCCGCCGGGGGCACGGTGGACAAGGTGGCGCGCATGACCGCCACCCAGCTTGGGCAGTTGCTATCCACTCAGGTGGTGGTGGAAAACGCCCCTGGGGCTGGAGGTTCGGTGGCTGCCACGCGGGTGGTCAAGGCCGCGCCCGATGGCTACACCCTGTTGTTCACCACGCCCAACCACACCATCAATCCCGCGATTTATGCCAGCTTGCCCTTTGATACCGAGAAAGACTTTGCCCCGGTTTCGCTGGTAGCTGAAATCCCAGAATTGCTGGTGGCGCACGCGGGCCAGCCCTTCAACAGCTTTGCCGAGTTTGTGGCCTACGCCCGGGCCAACCCCGGCAAGCTCAACTATTCCTCGGCCGGAAATGGCACCTTGCCGCATATCACCATGGAACTGTTGCTGCAAAAGCTCAATATCAATGTCACCCACATTCCCTACAAGGGCGCTGCCCCAGCTCTCAATGACCTGCTCGCCGGCGTGGTGGCGCTCAAGTACGACACCATCGCCACTGCCACCCAGCACATCAAATCGGGCAAGCTCAAGCCCCTGGCCATCGCCAGCCTGAAGCGCTCGCCACTGATGCCGCAGGTACCTACTGTGGACGAACTGGGGGCGCCGGGCTACCAGGGCATTCTCTGGATGGGCATTCTGGCGCCTGCTGGCACCGATGCTGCAGCCTTGGCTGCGCTGGCGCGGGCGACGCAAGCCCTGGCCGGTCAGGCCGATTACCAGCGGCAGCTCGACGCTGAGGGGGTCAACCTGGTCGCTGGCAGCCCGGCGAGTTTTGCCAAATTGATCTCGACCGAAATCACTCAGTGGAAAGAGGTGGTTGGCAAGTCCGGGCTCAAGGCCAACTGATGCAGTCGCCCCAGCCGCACCAAGCGCAGCCCCCGCTCACCCAGCCGCCCGATCCGCACCCGCGCAAGCCGCTTACCCCCTGCCCGGCCGGGGCGATTGATTGCCACATCCATATGTTTGGTCCGGCATCCCGATACGCCTTTCATCCACAAAGCCGGTACAGCTCGCTTGACGCATTGCCCCAGCACTACCGGGCGCTGCAGCAGGCCATCGGGATTGCCGGGGCGGTCATCGTCAGCGGTGGCGGTTACGGCATCGATCACTCCCACCTGGCAGGCATTCTTGAGGCCCATCCTGGCCAGTTCAAGGCAGTGGCCTTGATCTCGGAGGAGATCAGCGATGCCGAGCTCGACCGTCTGACCCGCCTGGGCGTGTGCGGCGCGCGCTTTGTCAGTCCCGGCCATCGAGGCGCACTGCCACGTCTGTCGAGCCGGCTGGCTGAGCGGGTGCACGACTGGGGCTGGCATGTCCAGTTCTATCCGGCCGCCGGTGACCTGGAGCACTTTGGCCCGCTATTGGAAAAATTGCCCAATACACGCATAGTGCTTGACCACTTCGCTGCCTTGCCTGCCAGTGGGGGCACTGCGCAAAGCGGCTTTGGCTACCTGCTGCGCCTGCTCGACAGCGGCAGGTTCTATGTCAAGCTCTCTGGTCCCATGCGCTGCACCCTGAGCGAGCCGCCCTATGCCGACATGCTGGCGATGGCGCAAGCACTGGTGCGCGCCGCGCCCGAGCGCCTGCTCTGGGGCACCGACTGGCCGCATGTCAATATGAATGGGCGCACCATGCCCAATGATGGCGAGCTGTTTGACCTGCTCGCTCAGTGGGCACCCGATGCGCCCACCCGCCAGCGCATCCTGGTGGACAACCCGCGCGCAGTGTACGGAGAGTTTGGCTCAGGTATGGGCAGGGCGTGAGGCCGGGCGGCCTAGGCTTGGATCACTCCACCCCCCAGACCTTGCTGCGCAGCTGGCGCACCATATCCTTGTAGAGCAGG
>JAFMJA010000157.1 GCA_017853735.1 Burkholderiaceae bacterium
CCACCACACCATCGACATTGGGGAAAGCGGCCAGGGCGGAGGGGTTGGTGCGGCGCGAGAAATGGTCGGCAATGGCGCGCGCGGCGGTGGCCGAGCAGTTCACCGTGGACAAGATGCCAATGTAGTTGCGGGTGGCGACCCGGCCATCGGCCCGCTTGATGCCCATGAAGCTCGCCTCGCGCTGCGTCGGCTCGGGCTTGACGTCAGCGCCAAAGGCGTAATCGCGCGCAAAGGCCCCATGCTCGGGGCCCATGTCCAGGTTGTGGGTGTGCACATGCTCGCCAGGCGCAATCGGCTTGCTGGCAAAGCCAATGATCTGGTTGTAGCGGCGTACCGGCTGGCCCTGGTCAATGGCACGCAGCGCCAACTTGTGGCCTGGCGGCACCAGGCCGCGCACGGTGACGCCCTCGACGGCGCTGCCGCTGAGCAATTGGGTGCGTGCGATCAGCACATCGTCATTGGCGTGAAGGCGAATGGTGGGATTCATGGGATTCCTAATCAGTTGGGGTCAGTGCACATCGCTAAGCGAGTGGTTTGACCCCTGTTAATCAGTTGAGGACAGAGCTTCGCCCTTCGGACTTCGGTCTGTCCTGCAAAGTTTCAGTAAAACATTTTGGGCAGCCACAGAACAAGTTTGGGGAAGTAGGTGATCACGACCAGGCTGCCCAGGAGCGGAAACAGCCAGGGCAGGATGGCAATGGTGGTGCGCTCGACCGACAACTTGGCCACCCGTGCCAGCACAAACAACACCATGCCCATGGGCGGATGCAGCAGACCGATCATCAGATTGAGCACCATGACCAGGCCAAAGTGCACCAGGTCGATGCCCAGCTGCTGGCAGATCGGCACCAGGATGGGCACCAGGATGGTGATGGCGGCAGTCGGCTCGAGAAAGCAGCCAACAAACAGCATCAGCAGATTGGCCAGCAGCAGAAACACCATCGGGTCCTTGGTAAAGCCCAGCACCCAGGCGCTGATATCGGCAGTCACGCCGGTGGCGGTGAGCATCCAGCCAAAGATGCTGGCAGCCGCCACAATAAAGAGCACCGTGGCAGTGGTTTCCACCGTGTCCAGGCAGACCTTGACAAACATCTTCAAGTTGAGCGTCCTGTACCAGGCAAAGCCCAATATCAAGGCCCAGAGGCAGGCGGCAATCGCACCCTCGGTGGGGGTGAAGATGCCGGTGGTCATGCCACCGATCAGTAAAACCGGCGTCATGATCGGCAGCACGGCCTGAAAGTTGAACAGCTTGTCAGCAACAAAAAGCAGGAGCAGGCCGGCGATCACTGTCGGTTGTGGCGGCCAGCCAAGATTGTTGACCAGCAGCCACAGGACCAGCGGCCAACCAATCACTACCACGGTTTCGACCAGGGCCTTGATCAGGCGCGACCACTCAAACTTGATGTCGCGGCCCCAGCCATGCTTGTGGGCGAACCAGGCCACTGTCAGCATCATCAAAAAAGCCATGAACACGCCCGGCAGAATGCCGGCAAGAAACAGCGCACCCACGCTGACATTGGCCATCATGCCGTAGATCACGAAGGGCAGGCTCGGCGGAATGATCGGGCCCAGCGTGGCGGAAGCGGCCGTCACGCCCACTGCAAACTCGGTGCTGTAGCCGTGGTCCTTCATGGCCTTGATCTCGATGGTGCCCAGACCGGCGGCATCGGCAATCGCTGTCCCGCTCATGCCGGCAAATACCACCGATCCCACCACATTGACATGGCCCAATCCTCCCTTGAGCCAACCCACCAGGGCCAGGGCGTAGTTGTAGATGCGGTTGGTGATGCCGGCGTTGTTCATCAGGTTGCCAGCCAGGATAAAGAAGGGCACCGCCAGCAATGGAAAGCTGTCAATGCCGCCCACCATCCTGTGAATCACCACAAACGGCGGAATGTTGCCACTCCACAAGATATAGATCAGCGAGGCGCCCGCCATCGCCATGGCCACCGGAACACCACCGCTCAAGAGCAGCAGGAAAAGAATTTTGAGCATCGCTTGTAGAAAGTAGGATCAGGGACTGGTTGCGAATCAGCGGTCGCTCATGCTGGACTCCGGTCGCTCCAGCGCGCTGAAGCCGCGTTGCCAATGGATGCGGGCGACTTCAATGGCGCGCCAGGTCATGATGGCAAAACCAAACAGGCATACACCGTAGACGATGTTCATGGGCAGGTCCACCAGCGTCATGCGCGAGTTGCTGCCCAGACGCTGCATCATCATGGCGGTCAGCACGACTGCGCCGCCCAAAAACAGGATGCGCAACCCATCGACCAGGGTAGAGCAAAGGCGGCTCATCGCACGCGGCATGAAGCGGTAGAAAAAATCGACCTGAATGTGGTGATTTTTCACCACGCCCATGGCTGCACCGACAAAGACCACCCCGATCAGCAGGTAGCGCGCAATCTCTTCAGTCCAGGCGGCTGAATCGTTGAGCACGTAGCGGGTGAAGAACTGGTAGAAGACAGTGGCACCAAGCAGCCAGAACAGGCCCAGGGCCAACCAGGCTTCAAATTGGGTCTGTGACAGGTCAACTTCCTCATCCTGTGCCTGGAATTCACCGTCCGCAGTGAGGATGGGCTTATCGTCTGTGTGCTGCATGCTTGGATTGTCGAAAATTGGGGCCGCCAGGAAGGGCGGCCCCACGATCTAGGTGAGATAGCTTACTTCAGGGCTTGCAACTTGTCGTAAGTGGCCTTGTCCCAGGTGGCGTCCGGGCCCATGTGCAACTGGGTGAGCGCTGTCTGGAAAGGCTTGCGGTCAAGCTTGACCACGGTTTTCTTGTATTTGGTGACAAACTCGTTGACCAGTTTGTTTTCAGCCGCAACGATTTCATCACTGGCCTTGGCGCCAGCTTCCCGGAACACGGCCTCAAAGGTCTTTTTGTCAGCATCGGACAATTTGTTCCAGACCTGTCCGCTCACAATGGTCAGCAGCATTTCGGTGATGTGGCCGGTCAGGTTGATGTGTGACTGCACCTCATAGAATTTTTTGGCCTCGATGGTCGGCAGGGGATTTTCCTGCGCGTCGACCGTCTTGTTTTGCAAGGCGAGATATACCTCAGCAAAGGCGATGGGGGTTGGGTTGGCCCCAACTGCACGCGGGAACATGGTGTAGAGCGGTGCATCTGGCACGCGGATCTTGAGCCCCTTCATGTCTTCCGGTTTGTTGATCGGCTTGTTGGAGGTGGTGTGGCGCACGCCGTAGTAGGTGACGGCAATCGGCTTGTTGCCCCCCTTCTTGAAATAGCCCTCGGCCAGGTCGGCGTAGACCGGGCTGTTGACATAGGTCTTCCAATGGTTGTGGTCACGAAACATGAACGGTGCGCCGCCAATGGCCAGCGCCGGATAGGTGCGCGCGGCAAACAGCTGACCGGTGTAGATCACGTCCACCGTGCCCAGGGTCAGACCTTGATTGATATCGCTTTCCTTGCCTAGCGAAGAGGCGGGAAAGACCTGCATCTCATAGCGCCCCGCGGTGCGCTTCTTGATCTCGTCAGCTGCCCACAGCGCCCATGTGTGGAAGGGCTCGGAGGTTTCATAGACATGGGCAAATTTCAGTTTGCTCTGGGCCTGCGCCAAGCCGGGCAGGGTCAGGGCGCCGGCGATCAGTGCGCCAGTGGCGAGGGCTTGCAGGGTGAGACGTTTGCTCATCGGTTTTCTCCTTGGGTTGAATGAGACAGGGGTGGTGAAATCAGTGGGTGATACGCTTGGTTTGGATCCAGTTGGCGCTATAGCGTGCATGGGTTTTCTTCAGATGGGTCTGCATGGCCTGGCGCGCGGCTTCGCCATCACGGGTGCGGATCGCTTCCAGCACCAGATGGTGTTCCCCGATGGCGGCACGCCAGGAGGATCCGGACTCGAAGTGTCCACCCAGGCTCTCGAACATGGGCGCATAGCGGGCGCGCCAATAGCCGTGCACCGTGTCGCGCAGTACCTCATTGCCGCTGGCCTGGGCAATTGCGGCATGAAAGGCTTCATCGCTGGAGCGCGGTTCACGCCCTGCCACCACTTCTTCCCGCATTTGCTGCAGAGCTTGCTCGATCGCGGCAATATCGGATTTTTTGGCATGGCGTGCGGCCAAGGCTGCCACCTCGCCTTCGACCAGCTCGCGTGCGCGCGTGAGCTGCAAGGGTCCCCACTCAGTGGCGACCTCTTGCGGGTGGCGCTTGGCAGGCCCGCGGCCAAGATCAAGCACGTAGATGCCCGAGCCGATGCGCACCTCTATCACGCCCTCGATCTCCAGCGCGATCAGCGCCTCGCGCAGGGAGGGGCGACTGACGCCGAGCTGCCTGGCCAGGTCGCGCTCTGCCGGCAGCCGCGCCCCAGGCGCAAACTCGCCCTGGCCAATGGCCTGGCGTAGCTGTTCGGCGATCTGCCGGTACAGGCGTTTGGGCTCAACAGTTTGCAAAGGCATGGGGAAAACCAGAATTGGACAAGTGGTCAGACCAGTCCCACAATCATCACATGTTCTGTTTTGACAGGTCAAGCCTGCGTCGATCCGCACAAACCCGCATAGCCTTGTGCCTTGGAGCGCCACTTGGCTGAGGTGCGCATTGAGCGCGTCAGCCTGCGCCAGGTGGACCTGCCGCCCAAGGTGCGGCGTACGGATGCCATCCAGTCCTTCGTCACGCAAGAAACCATGTTGCTGACGCTGCACTGCAGCGATGGCATCGAGGCCACAGGGTACGCCTACACCATTGGCACCGGCGGCTCCTCGGTGCTGGCCTTGCTGAAAGACCATCTGGCACCGCGCCTGATCGGTCTTGACCCGGTCTGCACCGAAGCGATCTGGAAAGACTTGTTTTTTCACACCCACGCGACCGCTGTGGGGGCGATCACCAGCCTGGCGCTGGCCTGCGTCGATACCGCGCTGTGGGACTGGCGTGCGCGCAGTCAGGGCCTTGCCCTGTGGCGCTTGCTGGGGGGTGCGCAGGCCCGCGTCCCGCTCTACACCACCGAAGGAGGCTGGCTGCACCTGTCGCCCCAAGCTCTGGTCGAACAGACCCTGGAGGCCCAGGCCCAGGGATTTCGCGGCGCCAAAGTCAAAATCGGCCGTCAGCATCTCAGCGAGGATGTGGAGCGGCTCAGCGCAGTGCGCGAGGCGGTTGGGCCAGGCTTTGAACTCATGACCGATGCCAACCAGGGTTTCAACCGGTCCGAGGCGGTGCGAGGCGCGCAAGCCTTCTCTGACCTGGGGCTGGCCTGGATCGAGGAGCCCTTGCCCGCTGAGGACGTGAGTGGGCATGGCCAGCTGCGTGCGCACACCCCGGTGCCGGTGGCAGTTGGCGAGTCACTCTACCATCCGATGCAATTTCGTGAATACCTGGAGCAAGGCGCTTGCTCGATCGTGCAGCCTGATGTGGCGCGCATTGGTGGCATCACGCCCTGGATCAAGACCGCCCATTTGGCCGAAACCTTTGACGTGGCGGTGTGCCCGCACTTCTTGATGGAGTTGCATGTGAGCCTGTGCGCGGCCGTGCCCAATGCCGCCTGGGTCGAGTACATTCCCCAGCTTGACGACATCACCACTTCGCGCCTGCAGGTGCTGGAGGGATACGCCGTGCCACCCGATGCACCTGGCCTGGGCATCGACTGGGACTGGGAAGCGATTGGCCGACGCCAGAAAGTTTTTATGGAGATTAAAACGAAATGAGACTCAAAGGAAAACAAGCCCTGGTGACGGCCGCCGGACAGGGCATTGGACGTGCTGCTGCCCTGGCCATGGCGACTGAAGGGGCGCAGGTGCTGGCAACCGATGTCAACCCAGAATTGCTCAAAGCCTACGCCGGTGTGAGTGGCGTCAAGACCGCAGTGTTGGATGTGCTGGACAAGCAGGCTATTGCCAAGCTGGTGGGCAGCCTGCCAGCGCTGGATGTGCTCTTCAATTGCGCCGGCTTTGTCCACAACGGCAGCATTCTGGAGGCCACCGACAAGGATTGGGACTTTGCCTTCAGCCTGAATGTGCGGGCCCAGTTCTGGATGATCCAGGCGGTGTTGCCACGCATGCTGGAAAAAACTGCGGCCGGCGGCACGGCCAGCATCATCAATATGGCCAGCGTCTGCGGCAGCATGAAGGGTCTGCCCAATCGCTTCCTCTACGGCGCCTCCAAGGCGGCAGTAATCGGTCTGACCAAGAGCGTGGCAGCGGACTATGTTGGGCAAGGCATTCGCTGCAACGCCATCTGCCCAGGCACGGTGGACACCCCATCTTTGCAAGACCGTATCAATGCCTATGAGGATCCGGTGCAGGCGCGTAAAAACTTCGTCGCGCGCCAACCCATGGGTCGGCTGGCGCAAGCGCATGAGATCGCACCCATTGTGGTGTATCTGGCCAGCGACGAATCGGTGTTTGCCACCGGCCAGGCGATTGCGGTCGATGGTGGTATGACGATCTGAACCGGGCATGCCTCAAGTCGCGCATGTTCGCGCCTTGAGCCGGCGCGAGACTGTTCCAGCGCATGAAATCTGCCAGCGCCAGTTCAACCCAC